>JBGVQH010000130.1:0-8304 GCA_045127475.1 Candidatus Scatosoma sp. | reverse complement strand
TGGGCTCTCCGCAAAAATATTGCATCAAATCGAGGGTGTGCAACGCCTGATTAATTAAAACGCCGCCGCCTTCCATTTCTTTCGTGCCGCGCCACGCCGCCTGCGCGTAATATTTTTCGTCCCGTTTCCATACCATCGTGCCGTAGCCGCCCGTCGCCTTCTCTTCGCCAAGCCATTCCTTGACGTAGATATTCGCGGCGTTATAACGATTTTGCATTACCACACCAAGCTGCGCTGACGACCTTTTTTCCGCCGCCAAAACTAGTTCGATTTCCTCACGGCTGATACAAAGTGGCTTTTCACAAAGTACGTTGACCCCTTTGTCTAATGCATACACCACCATCTCTGCGTGCAAATAATGCGGTGTGCAAATATGTACGACGTCGAGTTGGAGCTCGTCAATCATTTTTTTATAATCCGCGTACGGCTTTGCGTTAGGAAATTCCGCAAATTTACTTTCGTCCACATCACAAACCGCAACGATATTTTGCTTCATTTCCGCAAGCACCTGCATATGTACGCGTCCGATCACACCCAACCCTATTACGGCAACATTCATGTTTCGTTCTCCTGCCTTTGGCTTTCTTCGTAGGCTACATATCTATCATACAACCTTTTCGCGAAAAAGTCAATATACAGAGCGAACTTTTTCGTATAACAAAACGAAACTTTTACCTGTTTTTGCGATACGCAACCAAAGTCATACTTAAATTACTTACAATCAGGTCAACACAACAGCTATGCAATCAATAAAAGGCATTCCATCAACCGAAAAACTCTTACCTCTTAAATAATTTCTTCACGGCGTCCATGTACACCAGCCAATCAGTACGGCTGTGATAATGCTTGCCCGTGCGCAGATGAAAACCTACGTTACCGTCCGTAAAAACGTCGCCGACCACGGGCAAACGGTCGGGCGAAATCATACCTGTCTTTCCGTACAACTCCCAAACCTCCGACGCGGCAACGCCTGACAAAAACTGATTGTCGTTGTCCGCCCAAACGTCCTCGATAGCTCCGCCGATAAACACCGCACGCGGGGCAACCAATCCCACCAACGCATGCTGATCAAAAGGCATTTCTTCTTCCCTGCCCACGTACGTATGATAGGTAGGGCAGAACCAATACGGGAACACACGGCAAATAACCTCGACGGGCTCTCCCCCCTCGCATCTGCCACGGGTAAGCGCCGCCCCCGAACACCCCGAATCGTTGGTGCAAACAAACGCAAACCGCTCGTCCAACGCCGCCGTCAAGAGTGCCGTTTTCCCCAATCGGGAATGTCCTGCAACCCCGATTTTGTTTTTGTCTGCCTCTTCGCGTGTTTGTAAATAATCCATCATATGCGACGCCATATACGACCAGTAGCGGATTTTGCCCGTAGCATTCGGCGCACGAGTTTCTTCTTCAAAAAGCCCAGCCAAGCCCGTGGTAAAATCACCATTGTCGGTAGTAACGTCGTTATAGCATACGCTAAAAATCCCAAACCCGTTGTCGATAATTTCCTCTACAGGAAGATACCGATCGGGAATATCGGGACGGAAATTCAAATAGATAAAAAACGGAACGTCCTTTGCGCCGACGGGATAAATCAGCTGCGTGGGCACGATATGCGTTTTTCCATTCACCGTAAAGGTAAACGATACCGTTTCCCACACCGCTTTCCCGGCAAAATCAATTACGTTCGTTTGGCTTTCGATTTCAGGCCTTACGTATAAAGGGGTTTTGCCGTAACAATGTTCCAAAATAACGTTTTTCCAATACGGGCGCATTTCACTTTCCCATCTTTCTACCGTCGTTACCTTTTCCCCGTTTTTTGCCGTTAACAAATCGGGCAAATTACGTTTTTCCAACTCTTTCGCCAAGACCGAATTTTTATCCAACATATCCTCTCTCCTTATTTCACAAACTCAACTGCCGCATAGCAGTTAAAATTTTTCAACGCAAAGCATACCCTGCCGTCCTCATAGGTAAAGGCAATTTCTTCGCCCTGCGGCTGCAATAATACTTTCTTCGGTTTATCCAGCTTGACTGCAACCTTTACAGACGAAAGCGTAACGATATCCTCCACGACTTCCGTCTTACCACGCGCAATAATATTCGCATAGCAAAGGTGCATCACGTACGACTTTTCATGCTCCCACAAGGTTACCTTACCCGTCGCGGGCAACGTCGTTTCCACACGCTTTCCACCCAAAAGCTTTTCAATAAGCGGCGTCAGCAACACCTTTGCCGTCAAGCCGCCGTCCTTTTCATACAGCGCAAACAAATCCGCAGCTACCGCAATGCCGTCTTTACCCTGTGTGATAGCAGGCGATACCTTATTGTAATCGCAAGGCGTGTGCGCATGCGAACAGAAACGCGTCCCCTCGCGCTTGAAATACGGCGAAAGCTTATCTGCCAAAATCCCCCCCGTCGCCGTTACACTATACGTGTCGCCAAATACGACCAAGGGCGTATTATTTGCCGCCTTTACAGGGTAGTTTGCCACAAAGTAGGCAGGCGTAAGCTCGTCCTTGCACATATCGCTAAAACCCAAATCCACGCCGCTTTTTGCCAACGACTTCGCTGCTTTGCCTACCGCCAAAATCTTGCCGCCGTTGGCAACGTGCTTTTTAAACGAGTCTACTACGCTTTCTTTTAAATCAATATCCTGCGCAATAACAATCAGCGGATACCCGTTTTCCAGCTCGTATTCGTCTATCACGTCAAAGAGGAATTTCCCCTCAAACAAGATACGCGCCGCGCCCGTTCTGCCGCCGCCCTCTTCCGTGGGCGTAAACATAGCCATTTCCGCCATATACTTGCCGCCGACAAACGGTTCTCGCTCTTTCACGAATTGCATCGCTTCCGCTACCATTTCGTATGTATACGCGTCCAATCTTCCGCTGGGGTGCATCTGGTCTCCAACGTTCAGCCCCGCTCCGAATGCAAGGTTTTGCGCCGCTTCATAGCGGAGCGCTTCTTTGTATTTATAACCTCCGAATTCCCCCCAAGAACGATGGAATTTACCCGTCATACCGATACAGTTTTTACCAAACCGACGGATATACGACATCATGGTCGGGAAGTGGTCGTATCCCCAACCGCCCGTGGGCAGGGATTCCAGCTCTAATTGATCGCAGCAATCGATTTTACTGCGCGAGCCGATTTCAAATCCCCCGCAATTTTGAAACACGACCGTTTCGGGACTGATTTCGTGTACGCATTTTTCCATTTCATCAAAATAATGATTCATCAGCAGCACCGAATGTTCCCAACGGTCCGCCGCATTATCGGGGTCCATGCCCCGCTTTTTCATATCTTCCCGACAACTCTTGCAAAAGCAGGGATAATTTGCGACAATATCAAAGAATACGCCGTCGGGTTTGTATTTTCTAACCACTTCGCGCGTTTGTTCCTTTAACAGCTCCAAATAGGGCGTGTTAAAGCAAAGACGGCGGAACATCGTGGGCGGCGCAGGATTAAAATCGTCATAACATACCAGCCATTCGGGGTGTTCCGTCGCCACGTGCTGGTCAAAGCCTGCTGAAATATATATTTTCGCAGAAACACCCGCATCTTTGCAAGCCGCCAACTGTTCATCCAAAAGATTGCACGTCAGATGCGGATGAACAAAAAACTTACTGTCTTTATAATAAAAACAGCCGTGGTGGCATTTTGCAAATAGCGTAATAGAATCCACCCCCGTTTTTTTAAGCATATCCGCAAACGCTTCACGGCTAAATTCCGAACCAATTCCCTCAATCAATTCCGAGGTATGAAAATCTAAATGCACACAGCGTTTATCCACGCCGTTCCATTTCCCGTTTTCTATCATAGCTTATTCTCCTAACACAGCTTTATCGAATATTTAGGCGGTGTTTTTTCACCGCCTATTTTTTCTTTTTTTAAACTATACTTATTTAATTTTCGCTTTTAAATAACGTATACTTCTTTCTACTTGATTGAGCGTATCAGGCAAATTTGCCGCATTATCCTGTTCCACAAAATAATGCTGTACGCCTACCTCGCGCATCTTATCGATAATCGATTGAAAGTTCATTACGCCGTAGCCTACCGACTCCATGTTCGGTTCGTATTTCCAATTTTCCGCATTGTATTTCGTTTTGTAATCTTTCAGGTGTACGCAACCGATACGCCCTTTCAATTTTTCCAGATATTCAAGGACGCTCACACCGCCAACTTGCAGCCAGTAGGTATCCAGCGTAAAATTAATATACGGTGCGTTTTCGATAACGAAATCCATAATCGTCTGACCGTTGTATTGTACAAACTCAAAATTATGGTGATGCCAATAAAACTGACAGCCGTATTTACGCATAACTTCACCAGCTTTGTTGTATTTTTCTATGTATTCCTTGCAAGTCTTTTCGTCGTTGATAACTTCCGCCGCCATACCGCCAAGCCCGATATTCGTGTTGCCGAAATACAAATTTTCCTCGCAGACCTTTTCCGTTTCCGTCAACAGGCGGTCTTTATCCATGTGCGTAAGACGAACGGGCATACCAATTTCGTCCACCATGCGCTTAATGCGTTTCGTGTCAAACGTCGCCCCCGAATATTGAACAAAACGATATCCCATGTCCTTCACTTTTTGCGCCGTTGCCAATAAATCTTCTTCCGTTTCGATTAAATTTCTAACCGAAAATAAATTTAACCCGATTTCTTTCATAATAACTGTTTCCGATTCTCCAATGATAATATCTTTTCTGTATTTTACAAATTCTCGCCGTTATTTTTAATCACTTCCGCATAGAAATACGCCGAATCTTTTAACGTTCTTTCTCCCGTAGGATAGTCCACATAAATCAAACCAAAACGACGACTGTATCCAAGCGTCCACTCAAAATTGTCCATAATCGACCAGTATTGATAGCCAAGCAGAGGGATTCCCTCGTCCGCCGCCCGCTTAAATCCCAGCAAGTATCTATGTACAAAGTCGATACGCTGCGGGTCGTGCACTTTGCCGTCCAACATTTTAAAATCAACGTTTGCCATACCATTTTCCGTAATCATGATAGGCAAACCGTATCTTTCATAAATGAAACGCGAAGCCCAATATAGACACTCAGGCGTGATAGGCCAATCCATCGCCGTACGGGGAAATCCCGAATACGCACGGTGATTAGGTTCTAACTGCGTCGGCGCACCGTACCCCCCTGCATTATACATATTAAACGCAAAGAAATCCAAGGGTTGGTTGATGATTTTCAAATCTTCGTCGCTAAGATAATTCGTGCCCACTTGACGTTTCCCTAAATAGAGCGGGTCTGCCCACCACGCACAAATACCCTTATCTGCCGTATCAAAATTGACAGACCTTGCGCGCTCGATTTCCTCAGGCGTTTCAAATTCTGGCGATTCCAAATACGCCGCCTGCGCCGTGCCGATTTTAAGGGGACGTTTTGCCACCTCGCGCATCTTCATAACCGCCTTACCGTGCGCTATCATTACGTTACGCGTTACTCTGTCTACTTTGTCCTCAGAAAGTTGTAAAAAGGGAGCGTGTCCACCACGCATATATCCAGCCAAAACAAAACATTCTGGCTCGTTAAAGGTCAACCAGTATTCGATTTTATCGGACAATGCCTTAACGCAAGCCTCGGCATACTGTACGAAATACTCGATATTTTCTTCCTTTTCCCAACCGCCTTTTTCATGCACCCACATCGGCAAATCCCAGTGGTATAGTGTACACATAGGCACGATACCCGCTTTAATAAGCTCGTCCACAAGGTTTTTGTAAAATTGCATACCCTTTTCGTTGATTTTGCCGCTGTCGTCGGGGAAAATACGCGCCCAACTGATGGAAAAGCGATAGCTTTTTAACCCGATTTTCTTCATGAGCGCAACGTCTTCTTTATAGCGGTAATAATGATTGCACGCCACCTTTCCGTCATCGCCGTTCAAAACGTGTCCTTTCGCAAACACATCCCAAATATTCAGCGTTTTACCATCTTCTAAATAAGCGCCCTCTACCTGATGCGCCGCGCTTGCCGCGCCCCACAAAAAATCCTTAGAAAAACGCATGATTTTCTCCTAAAACAATTTTTACTTGCTGTATTATAACATAGACATTTTCAAAAGTAAATAGCTTTTTCTAAAAAAATTCTATTTTTTTACACCGTTGTTACGGTGTACGGACTGCCATCAGAACGGATTGTAATGATAATATTTTTATGCACGTCCGTGCGGTAAATTTTCGCCCCGACGCTGTTTAACCTAGCCAATACCGCATCAGACGGATTTCCGTATGCATTGTTCGCCCCGCAAGAAATTACCGCCGTTTTCGGCGCGGTATAATCTAAAAAACTCTTGCTGTTCGCGTCCTTACTGCCGTGGTGCGAAACCTTTAAAACGTCTAAATCGCGCAAATTTACACCGATGTTTGCATACAAATTATTCTCGTCAGCGATTTTAATTTTATCTTCGACTTCGCTAGGAATATCTCCCGTAAATAGAGTACGTGTGCCCATATATTCCAAATATACCACCGTGGAATAGTAATTCCCCATATCCTCGGACGGAAATACGCCCGTTGCAATAGCGTCGTTTACTTCCTTACTGTGCGGATATAAAAAAGATATGCTAAACGGGTATTTTTCGTTGGAAGAGCTTAGATTTTTTACCAGACTTGAACCATATGCCCAGCTACAATTTCCTGCAGTCAGTTTCTCGTGCAGACGGGAGTATTCGCTCCCCTCTTTCGGCTGGCAAAAGGGCAAAAATGCAGTCTGTACCCCTTTGTATTTCAACACTTCGTACAAGCCCCCACAATGGTCCACATCCGCATGCGTGATAATCAGATAATCGATGGTATCGATTTTTAATGCGTTTAAATAACGCAGGATTTTCTTCTTCGTTGGTTTCGCCCCGTTCCCGCCGTCAATTAGCATACTCTTTCCATCAGGCAACTCCACCAAAGTACAATCTCCCTGTCCTACGTCGATAAAATGGATACGGAGTTCCCCCTCGCCACGTCTACTGACGTCGGGTAGATTTACGTAATATTTCCACGTAACGGGAGGCACGATCGCCGAAAATATCGCAAGACCCGCGATACAAAGCAAAAGGATACCCAGCAGTACCCGTTTGAGAATTTTCCGTTTTCTCTCCGTCCTTTCTTTTTCTGCTCGGTATCCCATCGTTTTATCTTCCGTGTCAAGTATTTATTTTTCGATCTTAGAGGGTGCTTTTTCGATTGCTTGATATACGTCGGCAAGTGCCGCCCCGTCGTAATCTTCTATTCTGCCTTGGTCGGCAAGCATGGAAATGCGCGCGTCCAAGGGCATCTTTGCCACAGCGGGAATGCCGTATTCCGCAGCGATTTTCTCCGCCTTGCTGTGCCCGAAAATTTCCATCGTTTTGCCGCAATCGGGGCAAACGAGATAACTCATATTTTCCACCAAACCAAGCACGGGTACGTGCATGATTTTTGCCATATTTACTGCCTTTTCCACCACCATTTTCACCAAATCCTGCGGCGTCGTTACAATCACGATGCCCGAAATGGGAATGCTTTGGAATACAGTCAACGGCACGTCGCCCGTCCCAGGGGGCATGTCGATAAACAAAAGGTCGACGTCTTTCCAAATCACGTCCGTCCAAAACTGCATCACCGTACCCGAAATCACCATACCACGCCAAATCACGGGCGAGCTTTCGTCGTCGAGCAATAAATTCATCGAAACCATTTGCATTCCCGAGGGAGAAAGCACGGTATTGATACCGTTTTCGTCCCCCGTAATACGGTCGGTTACCCCGAACATGTGGGGAATGGACGGGCCCGTAATATCCGCGTCCATAATCCCGACGGACAGACCTTGTTTTTGCGCGTATGCTGCCAACAGAGACGTAGTAAGCGATTTACCTACCCCACCTTTGCCACTGACAACGCCAATTACTTTCTTAATCTTTGATTTTTTATGCGGCTGTTTTAATAAACTCTCTTCCTTTCGAGAAGCACAGTTTGACGAACAGCTAGAACAATTATGCGAACAATTTTCTGCCATAAGTTTACCACCTTTTTCTCTTCTTATTATACCCCTTTTTGTCGAATTTTGTCAACTATTCAACCGGTAAAAATCTCCAAAAAGGCAGTTTTGACAAAATCTTTCACCCATCTTGAACAAACGCCACGAAAAAGCCATGCAAAAACGGTTGCTTTCCGCCCGAAAATGTTGTATAATAATTAGGCTGCGCGTAGGTGGGGAGTTAGCGGCACCCTGTATCTGCAATCCGCTATAGCAGAACCGAATGCCTTTCTCGACGGGGTTTATGGAAGGTTTGCGCGCCGTAAGG
>JBGVQH010000129.1:0-7506 GCA_045127475.1 Candidatus Scatosoma sp. | reverse complement strand
CGTTTACGCTTTTATTGATAAAATGCGGTTTCGATATCTCGCTGAGCAGAGAATCGAACCAAAGCGGATAGGATTTTTTCTCGTGACTAGACATGTTAAAAAAGGAGAGCATATTGAATAAAATCAAATTTAAGGCGGTTCTTCTTTGGTAAGAATCGTCGGTGGGAATCATATTGACTAGCTTTTTAAGGTGGTTCAAATAATTGAATTGTTCTTCTGACAAGTGGATAAGAAGATGTTCGCGTTCGCTGTCAATTTTTTCCTTTAAGTCCGGCGTAACAAAGGGGACGAAATAGTTAAAATAATCGCAGTCTACTGCAAGATTCATATGCTGAATACTTCTATCGTTTTTCGTGCAAAAAAAACGATGCTTATCGGAGGGGCGAACGATAGACATATCCATGGTTTTGAGCGTAATGGTTTTCTCATTAATGGAGTATTTTATAGGGCCTTTCGTGACCAAAAAGAGCTCGTAATAGTCCTTATGCGTGTGCAAAGAGGTTTCCAGATACTTCCAAATATGGAAATCAAAGTCGTTGTTTTTATCGTCAAAAGATGAGAGTTTTTCAAAAATTTCTATTTTCATACGACTAATTATACGGCATAAAGACGCCTTTGTCAAGACTTTTTATAAATTATATTTGTATAGGCGTTTAAAAAAATAACAAAAAAAATAGAAAAAATAACAAGACATCATATTATCGTTATAGTATAATTAATGTGTAAAGTCATTGTTCAATGGAGTATTCCGTTGATTTGACTTTAAATTTTCATGGCTTTTAACGGAGGTTTTTTGATGGAAAAAGATACTGCTGTTTTACCAACCAATCAAAAACGTATTCGTAAAGGTAATCGCAGAAAGGGCAGGACGTTATTCATTGTATGCATATTGGCGATTCCCATTTTGAATTGGCTTGTATTTTGGTTGTATGTAAATATTAGCTCTATTTTTTTGGCGTTCCAAGAATTAGACCCTTGGACGGGTACGGAAAAGTGGTCGTTGGGGAACTTTGAAAAGCTCTGGGAACAAATTACAGGGGACGGCGATTTACTGTTGTCTATAAAAAATACGGGGTTGTACTTTTTGAGCGGTTTGCTTATTACGATGCCACTGTCACTGTTTATCAGCTACTTTTTGTCCAAGAAAATTTTCGGCTATCAATTTTATAGAGTCGTGTTCTATTTGCCCTGCATTATTACGCCGGTTATTTTGACGTCGCTTTACGATCAAATGTTAGCTCCAACGGGTCCGTTAGCAAAGATTTTTGACAAAATCTCTCTTTCCTACCCGTTGAATGGACCTTTGTACAAAAAAGATTCGGTCATGCCGACGGTAATGATTATCATTTACACGATTTTGACGGGTTTTGGCGGCGATATGCTAATTTTCAGCGGTGCAATGTCGAGAATTCCGACCGAAGTATACGAATCCGCAAAGTTAGACGGCTGCGGACCGATTCGCGAAGTGTTCACAATCGTTATGCCCTTGATATGGTCTACGATTTCCACAAAAATCGTATTGTTGATGTCGGGGATTTTTGCGGCGAGCGGACCTATCATGTTGCTGGTAACGGAAAATTATAACACGACAACCGTGGCGTTTTGGATATACAATATCGTACAAAAGGGATTGGACGTGAATCTGGTTGCTACGGCGGGCTTGTGCTTTACACTGATAATTATACCCATTATCTTTGGGGTAAGAGCCGTAATGGAGAAATTTGGCAACGTGGAATATTAAGGAGCACACTATGGGAAAGAGTTTTAAATTGAAATTTATGAAAAAAGAAAGTGGTGCGCTTTATAAGAGAACGGCAGGGGAAAAAGTTGTTTACGTTATCGTGTTTCTTCTGTTTGCGTTGTATACGTTTATCATGGCGTTTCCGTTTGTTTGGCTGCTTTTTAACTCCTTAAAGAGTAGTTACAATTATCAGGAAGATTATGAAAAGCTCCGTCTTTTGGCGTTGCCTTTCGAGTGGCGTCCGCAAAACTACGTAGATGCGTTTAGGGAATTGGAATACGAAGGCACGAACTTGTTCGGAATGATTTTCAACAGCGTATGGTATACCGCTGTCGTAGTAATTGAAGGGGTGTTTTTCAGTGCTTGTACGGGATATTGTCTTTCAAAATACGATTTCAAGCTCAGAGGGACGATTTATTTTATCGCCATTTTCTCTATGACAATACCGATTGTCGGTTCGCTCCCTGCGAGCTTTAAGTTAAGCGGTGATTTAGGAATACTCGATACGCCGCTACAACCGATACTTTCCTGCGCGGGCGGTTTTGGTTTTAACTTCTTGATTATGTATGCGTTCTATAAGAATATGCCGTGGAGCTACGCGGAGGCTGTCTTTATAGACGGAGGGAGTGATTTTAAGGCGTTTTTCAAGGTAATGTTGCCTATGGCGAAAGCCCCGATGATTACACTCTCTATCATTTCCGCAATTTCTTGTTGGAACGATTATACTTCCATTCTTTTGTTTATGCGGAGTTATCCCACGTTAGCGGCAGGGCTCTATAGGGTCAAGTCGAATATAAAGCTTGGAGGCGAACCTGTTTATTACGCGGCGCTGTTGCTTGCTATGTTGCCGGTGCTTATCGTGTTTTCCGCATTCTCGGAACAGATTATGAAAAATATGTCCGTGGGCGGATTAAAAGGTTAATAAAAAATAAAGAAATATAGAGATTTAGGAGGTAAACTCAGATGAAAAAATTTGTGTCTTTGATGATGGCAAGCGCATTGGCGTTGTCGGCGACGGCGTTTGTGGCTTGTGGTAAGAAAAATGAAGTAAAAGGTGACAGAACCTTAAACGTTTATGCGTTAAATGCCGGGTATAAGGTAGAGTGGTTGGAAGGCGTTAAACAAGCTTTTGTGTCGGAAGGCTGGGTAAAGCAGAAATACGGCAACGTAGCTGTGGATATCGACGAAGACAGCGACGTGGCGTATGCGGCGGATATTATCAAGAGTGGTAGAACGGCGAATAAGTACGACGTGCTCTTTGGTATGAATTTGCAATCCTTGTATGGCCTTCGTGGCGGTAAAGATTATTTGCTTGCAGACTTGAAGGACGTTTACGAATCGACGGTGCCTGGCGAAACGATCGACGTGCAA
The DNA here is from genome assembly GCA_045127475.1 of Candidatus Scatosoma sp. Lineage (GTDB taxonomy): Bacteria > Bacillota > Clostridia > Christensenellales > Borkfalkiaceae > Scatosoma. Next base: position 4,394 of record JBGVQH010000129.1, on the reverse strand, counting down.
AACAAAATGCTTGAAAGTGCGGTAAAGGCAAACGAATATATGAACGTAAAAGGGGAAAAGTCTTGGTACGCTATGCCTTGGGCGGGCGGCTATAACGGTATCCTTTACAACGCGGAAAAATTAGCGGAAGGCGATTATCAAGTGCCCGTAACGACGGACGAAATGCTGGCGATTATGGCGGCGGAAACGGAGAAGAACGGATATTCTATTATGCAATCTTCCAAGGAAGGGGAAAAGAAGGCAACCTATTGGGAACACCTTTTCCCGACTTGGTGGGCACAATACGAAGGATATAATAACTATACAAAATTCTGGGAAGGTAAGGTTTATAACGAAGAAACCTCTTCTTACGAATATTCCGTGGATATTTTCAAACAGAAGGGTAGATTGGAGTCTTTGAAGGTTATAGAAACCGCCCTGAAAGAAAATCTTTACAGTTTAGCACCTTCGACTGATTATGGTCCGGCGCAAAGAATGTTTGTGAAGGGCAACGGTATGTTTATGGCGTGCGGCGACTGGTTTGATATGGAAATGTCTGATACGATTAGAGATTTGGTTAATCACGGCGACAAAGTATACGACATCCAAATGATGAAGACGCCGGTTATAAGTGCAATCAATGAAAAATTGGATTCGATTGCGGATGATGACGACGCGACGTTGGCGGCGGTTGTTCGGGCAATCGACAATGGCGCAACGAGCTACGAAGGCGTTAGCGAAGAAGATTTTGAGACGGTAGAACAAGCGCGTAATATTCTCTATTCGGTAGGGAATTACCACACGGCAGTTATTCCTTCTTACGCAAGAAATATGGATTTGGCAAAAGATTTCTTGCGCTATTTGGCAACCGATAAAGCAAACGAAATCTATACGCAAAAAACGGGTGGCTCGGGCTTGTTCTTTAAGTATAACGTAAAGGAAAGCAATCCCACGCTTTACGAAACCTTGTCGGATACGGCAAAAATGCGTATCGACTGTTTCAGTTCTCCCGACGCGTTGGTATTGCCGATTCCCAACAACTATAATATGTTTATTTATGGTAACGTGCGTAATTTCAAGACGAACTTCTCGTCTTACGAATATCTGTTTACGCAAACGAATACGACGGCAGAGAGTTTGTATAAGTACGATATCGATAAATACACCGCAACCGAATGGGATGCAATTGAAGCGATTTTAAAGGGAGTTGGAGAAGAATAATGAAGAAAATTGCGAGTTTATTGATGGTCGCTTTGTTGGCTGGCTCTACGTTGGCTGCGTGCGGCGGTTCAGGCGGTGGCGGCAACGGTAATGGCGGTGCGAATCAACCGCAATTACAGGCAGCCACGTTGTGGAGCGCAGAAAACACGGTAAGCTATATGCGCGATAGCGAGATACCCGAAGGCGCAAAGCTCGATTTGTCGATGGAGGCGATCAAAGGCGAAACGGAATCCGTGCAGCTTATGATTACGGCGAAGGAAGAGGTTACGGCGTTTAACGTTTCCGTGGGGGATTTGGTATCTGCTACGGGGGAAAAGATTGAAAAATACAACGTTGAAGTTTTTGCGGAAAAATATATTGAAACAAAAGCACCGTCCGTGGACCGTCCTTTTACCGCAGATATGTTTACAGGATTTTATCCCGACGCCTTGATTCCTATCGACAAGTTTGTTAAAAAGAAAGAAAACAAAATTGCCAAGGACAACAACCAAGGCATTTGGTTTAACGTAAACGTACCCAGCGACGTCGAAAGTGGTGAGTATGAAGGGAAAGTGACGCTCACGCTGAACAATGAAACACAGGAAATTCCGTTGAAATTAAAGGTGTACAACGTCGATATGCCCGAAGAAATGCATTCGACCAATTCTTTCGGGCTTTGGTATCACTACATTGCGTACGGCGAAGACCCTGAAAAGGTCACGGACGAAATGTACGATGCGTATTATTGGTTTTTGGCAAACAAACGCATAACGCCTGCGTATATCCCGTTTGAGGGGTGCGACTTAGGCATTGCATATTGCCCGGAAGACACGGACGCCTACGCAGAAGCATTGGTAGAGTATGCACAGACGGGGATTGTTTCGGGATATGGTTTGCCCTGCAATGCGGTTACGCCGAACGGAAAGGATTACAGCGTAATCGACAAAGTCCGCCTTGAACAGCTTTTGACGTCGATGATTGATAAAAATATTGCGTTACGCGATAGCGGGGACGAAAGGACGGACCTTTTCAAAAAAGCATATATTTACGCAGGAAATATAATTGACGAACCTGGCGATAAGCAGGCTGAGCAGGTAAAAGCTTGCGATAAAATCATTATTGATGCAAAGAACGCAGTAAAGGACTTATTGGCGGATTATCCCGATTTGCAGGAGAGCTTACTTGCATTAAAGCACGTTGTTACGATTGTTCCAAGCGTAACGAGAGAGCTCTTTGAAGGGGATGATACGACGGGTGGTATTCAAACGTGGTGTCCGTACGTCAGCGAATTTCAATCGGAAAATTACCTTGCATGGGTACAAGAACGTTTGAACGCTACGGGTAGAGTCAACGGAGAAGATTTTTGGTGGTACAACTGTATTAAACCTGACAATCCTTTCCCGTCCTATCAGCTTGACGATAATTTGATTGCTTCGCGTGTGATGGAGTGGATGAAATACGACAAAAAGATTTCGGGGCATATCTATTGGGGGGTTAATTTCTGGTCCAAATGTTTGAGCTATGATAACGGCGGTAAATACGTACACCGCGATATTTGGAAAGACCCCAATACCTTTGAAACGGCAAACGGCGACGGTCATCTTATCTATCCAGGCGGCGATTATGCATTGAAAACGCCAATTTCCACGTTGAGATTGGAATCAATTCGCGAGGGGAACGAAGATTACGAGTATTTGTGGTTATTCGCGCAAAAGATAGAAGAACTGAACGCAAGCAAGGGAACGGATTTTGATAGCGACGCAATTCTTTCTAAGTTCTATACGAGAATTTATACGGGCGTAAAGCCCAAGACGGACGAGCAAGAATTTAAGGCAGTTCGCTCTGAATTATTGCAATTATTAGAAAAACTTTGTAACGATAAAGACGGCGCGATAGAAGAGCTGAACACAATCTAAACAATGAAAATAAAGAAAAGGGGCAAAACTATGAAAAAGATAAAGACGTTACTTCTCGTTTCTATGTTGTCAATCACGGCAATCGGCGCTGCGTCGTGCAAGAAAAAGGGCAATGACGGCATACAAGAAATTACTTTTGTGGAAGAATACGATATCCCTTCAATAAAGCTCGGTATTGAATACGATTTCGAGCCTTATTTCACAAAACAAAACGGCGTTGAATACACCATGACGGCAATGTATTTGGACGACGATTTGAACGAAGTGCCTTTGGACGTAGACGGTTTCAAGTTTACACAAAATGAATTTGCCGACGTATTCGTAACGATTACGGCTACAAAAGGAAACGAAACCCGCTCGGGTGAAGTGCAAATTCCCGTAGATATGCGCTACGATAAAACGGACCATTGGGTAGTGGACAGTTTGTTTAGCGGTACGGGTATGACCAAAAAACTGAACTATTTGCCGCAGTACAGAACGTCGCTTGATTCACTCACGTCCGTTCGGTTTGCATATAAGGGTTCAGCGGCGAAGAATAGCCCGATTTCGGCGATTCCGTTTATTGATTGGCCCAGCAACTCGAGATTGACGGTTGGGGATTGGTCGAATGCGGTTATTACTTTCGACGTATACAATTCTTCGGCGGATAATATTGTTTTCGGGTTCATTATGAAACATAGCAGCGGTATTTCGTACACTTTTGACCAATGCGAAAAGTTTGTATGCGAACCCAATCAATGGACACATATTGAATATTCACTGAAATCGTTGAACTATACCGAGCCGTTCGTCTTTAACAGCGAATACGATTTGAGCGATATGATTATTGCGCAGACGATTTACGAAGGGGCAACGGAAGGCTCTTTGTATTCCTATAATTTCTACGTGGATAACGTAGATATTTGCGATTATAGCGAAGAAAAATTCCCGAATCTCGATACGACGACGTATAAGGAATATGAAGACTTCTTTACAAAAGACGACGCGCTGAGCGCAATCGTCAACGACGATTATGAAAACGCGCAGAAGACGAACGCTCTGTATAATTACGAAGAGTTAACGGAGTATAGCAACAAATCGCTGAAAATGCTCTTGTCTGAAGACGGAAGCGCGGCGCACGGTTTCTTACACTCCTTTATCGGCGGTAATCCTACCGGTTGGAAACCTTTGGATATTACGGATGCAACGATGTCCTTCTATATCCGCCCCGTCAACGTAGACAATACTTTTGTTTTGAAATTTGAATCGGACGATAACGTCTTTGGTATTGCTATTGAAATTGACTTGACGAAAGAGAGT
>JBGVQH010000128.1:0-4226 GCA_045127475.1 Candidatus Scatosoma sp. | reverse complement strand
TTATACAATCTTTAAAAAGATTTGCCCATCAATTAAACCATGAACATCTTCCAGTTTTCTTCATACTGCGCAATCAAGCCATTGAAATACGTCGTTGCACTAACATCTTTCTTAAATTCGTTTACAGGAATCTGATATGTAACACCGTTAATCTTCGCATCAAAGAGGGTCTTGTAGTCAACAAGCGTTTTTTCGTTTTTCTTGAAGAATTCGTTTTTCGAGAATATGCTGACGATGTTCGCCTTTGACTGCATATCCAAAAGGGATCTGCCGTATGCGGACATCAACTCCAATTGATCTTCCGTCATCGTATACTGTACAGCCTTCGTCGTATCGGTGATGATAGAGAATTCTGCCAACGATTCGTCGGTGTATGCGAACTGAACGAAGTCTTTTGCAATCGCATAGACGTCGTCAGACACCTGCGCACCGATAAAGCAAAGGGAGTTCATTACGTCCGTAAGGTTATAACCTTTCCCGCCGTTTTTGATAGCATCTGCTCTTGCTGCAGCATCCGCCTCATCAACGCAAGGAAGAGGGAACCAACCGTAGCTATCTTTCGGGTTTTCTACACCGCCCTGTTCTTGCGCCAAGAAAGAAGCCTTTGCTTCCATCGCCCACCAAGAACCGTCGATGAGCATTGCGGGACGCTCGGTAGAGTTGATTGCGTTACCTTCCACGAATGCAATCTGCGCAGCCGTCTGTTCGTCTACGTCCAAGAAGGAGTTTTCCGTATACCAACCGTTGTCTACGATCGTTTCCAAGAAATCGAGCGCGTAATATTTACCGCGCTGTGCCGCAACTTTCCAACCGTTTTCCGATGCGTCCAATACAACGTCTTCCGCTTCGGTGAAGACGGGGTTACCGTCTACCTCTTCCGTTACCGAAATCAAGCTATTCAGTGTTCCGTCAAAGGTATAATTCTTAATCGCTTGATCATAGCTTTCGTTGCTCGCCGAAAGAGCCTGCAAGAACCAACCAAGGTAGCCGTGTCTGTGCTTACCCGACCAAGACATAGGCTTGTTCGTCGGTGACAATACTTCGCACAACGCATAGAACTCCGCGTAGGTCGTAGGTAAACCGTCATCTATCGTACCTTCCATACCGTCAGGACCAGGCGTACGCTCATCGTCGATGTCCCAAATCATGCATCTGGACGGTTTGCCTTCCAAGTCGCTCTTATCATAGTCCTTCGCAAAATACAAAGCATAGTCATCAAACATTTTCTTATTATAAACGATACCTACGTAACCAGCATAATGGGGAACACCGTAATATTTTCCATCTCTCTTATAATACTCTTTCTGCTCCTCGGACATCTTGCTTTCCAGTGTCTTGCCCTTTTCGTAAGGGTTTTCGTCGGTCAATACGTCCGTCATGTCCTTAAACACGTTTTCACCCACGTGTTGGTTGAACAAAACCTGTTCTTCGAACCAAACGTCATACTGTTCGCCTCTAGGCGCCAAAACCGACAAGGTATCTTTCTTTTTCGTGTTCTTGAACGTAACGCCATCGTATTTTACGCCGTTTACCCAAATTTCGTCGCCTGCACGTTCTTTCTTATAACGTTCTTCCAACGCGTTGAGCCAGTCTTCACCGTAACCGCCCGTGAAGCTGTATACATTCAACGAATAAGGGTTCTGAGGGACATAGCCAGAATCACCTCCATTTCCACCCGTACTACTGCTCGTTTCCGAGCTGTTTCCAGCCTCACTGCTGCTCGTTTCCGAGTTAACGCCTCCGCCCTGCGAAGAGTTGCTCGGCGAACCGGTGTCCCCACCGCCGCCACCGCACGCTACCGTGCTGAACGCCATCATTAATGCAATTGCACTAACCATCAATTTTTTGAGTTTTCTCATAGCATTTCTCCTTATGAAATTATTTTTTATTTTTTCTTTTAGTGTTATTTGTTTTGCTGTTCTCCAACAAAACTGCCTACGGGGTTACGCCGCACCCGATTTGCCATTGCCGTTTCGAGCGCATATTTTGTTTTATAAAATTATATCACGCACGCATTTCCACAATTACGTACAATGCACGAAAGATATAATTACCAACCTTATTGCTTTTTGTTCTCGTAATAGTTACGGTACAAATTGTTCAAATTCCGTGCCGAGGGGAAAATCGACTGCGGGCTTAAAAAGTGCGAAAATTCAAAGGTAATGCACTTTTCCACGTACTGCTGCGCAATCTGTATCTTTCTGCGTAACACGTCAAAGGGGATAGGCATAAACAGCGAACGCACGTCCCGTTCAAAAGTTTCCACGTTTGCCCACAGCTCAATATGGTGCGCGTCCGTTACCTGCTTAATCGTTTTAAGATATTCGCCATAATCGCACAACCTCGTCGTTCCGTCTTGGAATGCGCAGATATCAATATCCTTGCCGCAATCTTTCCAGATGTTGTTCCACACGTCCGCCGTCAACTCGGGGGACATGGGGTCGGGATACAAGTTCTGTCCTCTAAAGAAAGGACTGATGAACACTTTTTTATCAGGCGTTCTGTCCTTGCACATAGCGGCAAGCCCACCCATCGTTTCCTTGATGTTGTAAATGTTGCTGCCCGTTTCGTGGGGGATATACCAGCCCTTGAAAGCAGGCATATCTTTGTATCGAGCCAACACTTCGTCCATGTAGATTTTGTTTTGTTTCAACTCGTACAAGTAATCGCCGCTGTTCCAAGTCAAGTCTTTTATGTACATTCCCAAAAATACTTGCATGTCCCGCTTAGCGGCCTCTTCCATAATGAACCCCGCAAAATCCTCCCCCTCTTCCTTTAACGAGGGAAAAATCTTCGACGGATAAATGCATTTATCGTAGAACACACCGCGCATAATAATCACTGTGTCTATTCCTACTGCTTTCATGTGGTCGAGATCAGCAGCCCATTGCTCGTTCGTCCAGTTGGACGCGGGAATGTCGTACGTAATCTCGTCGATAAACGTGCCCGTTATGGGATATTTCGTTACCATTTTTTCTCGTACACTCCTTTTATAATCCCCTGCTTTCCGCGCCGTCGATAAAATCGCCCGCATGCAAAAACATGGTGTTTGTATAAATCGTATCTTTACCTTAACCGACCCGAAAGGCTTTCCACCCCTCGCGCGCCCGCAAAGCGCGTATACACGCATTATATAACATCAAAATAGCGGCGTTCCACCTTACCTTATTGGAACGTCCTTCCGCTTAGTGGATATATTATATCATAAAATCCTCCCCTTGTCATTATACATAAATTGCAAAAATGTGCTCTAAAATTGCATCCTTGAGGGGTTTTTACAGCTTTTAGAAAAAATTGACAGACTTTTGAAACCCCGTGCAGTGCTTTTTTATAAAATAAAAAAACGTTTCTTTTGCATAGCCTTAAAACTTTTAGCCAGAGTAAACAAAGCGCCTCTTCCGCAAAACAAATCGGAGTGCCCTTAGACACTCCGACCTTTTTTCCCTGCCTTTTGCAATCATTCAAAACAATTCTACCGTTTACATGCAGTTCCCACCTCTTACACGCGATAGCTCGCCAAAAAAACAGTCAAAAACCCTTCGTTAGCAACACCGCACGCCCTCTTTAAAGCGCCGTATACGACGGGATATTTCGGCAAAACGATAGACATCTTCTCTTGTAATTCCGCGCTGAAAAACCGCAAAAGCTCGACCACGCGGTGGTTTAACCCGCCAAACAACGTAATTTCACAACGAGGCTGTCCGTATCTCTTATATACCCCCCACAACAAAGTTTCCAACTCCGCCATGCGGCGTTTTAAAATTCCCTCGGCAACCAAATCTCCCTGTTCATAAGCCTCGAAAAGCACGGGCGCAAAAGAGGCCACGTACGCTTTGCCTTTCACGTATGCCGTCTTTACAATTTCGCCCATCGCCAGCCCCGCTTTTTGCAGCACCAACGCCGTGATTTTCGTTTTTTCGCCACGACCGTCCAGTTCGGAAAGCGCCGCATTTAATACTTCACGTCCCAAATCGTAGCCGCTAAAAGACGAATCTATCATGTACCCGCCGCCGCCAACCAAAATGTGCTCGCCGTTTTTCCGCAGATACCCCACGCTACCCGTACCCGTAATCGCAATACAACCATCCCCATCATACGCAGAATCCAGCGCAATCTGTACGTCGCTGCATACGTCCACAATGCCGACCTTATCTATCCTTTGCAGCGCAGCGGTCAACTCGTCTTTGCAGCCAGAAAAACTCAGCCCCGATAAGCCCATACCGATA
>JBGVQH010000127.1:0-4540 GCA_045127475.1 Candidatus Scatosoma sp. | reverse complement strand
AATTTTATCCAACCCCTTGACCGACGACGTTTGATATGTTATAATTATACTAACAAACAAAAGAAAATTCGTTGAAAAATGATTTCAACGAATACCGTCCTCGGCCATTTTTGGTTAAGCGGCAAAAAATAAAAAGAGGTGGCGATATGGCTGACAACAACGTAACAGGAAAAGATTTGACGATGGAATCTTTGGCAAAAGAACTTCGCTTTGCTTATAAGCAGAATCAAAGTATTTATACGCAGCTGTCGGCAAGAATCGACGCGCTTGAAAAAGAGCTGGCAGAACTTAAAAAGAACGGAGGAGTTAGCTGTGTAGTGCCTTGCGAATCTGCTGCGGAAGAAATTGCACCTACGGAAGAGGGTGAAATGGTTACCCGTTATAAGAAGAGCTTTGTTGCTAAGATGAAGCAGAGCGATGCAAAGCTTAAAGTATATTACAGCGATATTAAAAATGCTTTTGATTCGTACAAGAGAATTAATTCTACGGTCAGCCTGCAGGGCGACAGATTTAATTTGGGCCGCGATACGATTGCAAAGATGACCATTGTAGGCAAAACGTTGAAACTGTATCTTGCGTTGGACGTAAATGACCCCGAACTCAAGGAAACGGTATACCATCAAAAAGACGTGGGCGACCAAAAGGCATACGAGGCTACGCCTTTCCTCATTAAGGTAAAGAGTGAAGTTGGTGCAAAAAAAGCCGTTCGTTTGGTAAAATATCTTGCTGCAAAGCTGGAAGCAGTAGAAGATACTACGTTTGAGCCTGTTGATTACGTTGCAGAATTTGCGTACGAAACGGACGAACAGTTGATTAAAAAAGGCTTAATTAAAGTAACGCAGGGTAAGAAAATCAGCCTTAATTTCTAAGATATAAAACAAAAGATACATACGAATAAACGATGGAGAGCTGATAATTTCATATTTTCGGCTCTCTATTTTATGAACGGAAAAGATTCGTTAAGGAGAATGGTTTAGTAAGGTGAAAGAAAAAAGAGAAATCAACAATGGGCGTGGAGAGAAAGTAGCGCCCGCAAAAAAAGTTCACACAAAAGAAAAGAGTCCGATGGGAACCTCGTTTGATACGTTATTTATTGAAAAAAATCAGGCGGAAAAACCGAAAAAACAACGTCGCGTGGACAAGCCGCAACCTTTAACCGAGGAGAAGAACGAGAAAATTAAAACAGTTAAAAAGAAAATTGCACCGCCGCGTGGCTCTAACAAAGAATTTAAAGCCCAACAAACGGACAAAAAACAGAAACCTATATCTTCCGCAAAGGTGGACAAAGGGAAACAGGGAAATTCCTTGGCGGTTAAGAAATCGGGAAAAAGCAAGACGACTCGCCCCGTTAAAATTATATTTTTGGGTGGCGTTGGCGAAATCGGCAAAAACATGACGGCAATCGAATATGCAAACGATATTTTGATTGTGGATGCGGGGTTGACTTTTCCTAACGGTGAGGATATGCCTGGGGTAGACTCGGTCGTCCCCGATATTACGTACTTGGCGCAAAATAAAGATAAAATACGCGGAGTATTGCTTACGCACGGGCACGAGGACCATATCGGCGGTATTCCCTATCTAATGAAAGAAATCAACGAAAATACGCCCATTTACGGCACGAAATTGACGTTGATGCTTACGGATAATAAGTTGCAAGAACATAATATAAAAAATGCGGTGCAGCGTGTCGTACAGGCTGGTGAACGGGTCAAGCTCGGTGCGTTCGAGGTGGAATTTATCAACATCAACCATTCCATTTCGGGGGCGTGTGCGTTAGCGATTCGTACGCCGAACGGCTTAATTTACCACAGCGGCGATTTCAAAATCGATTTAACCCCCGTTGCGGGCGAGCCGATTGATTTGAAACGAATTGCAGAGCTTGGAAAAGAGGGCGTGCTCTTATATATGAGTGAATCGACGAATATCGAACGCCTTGGATATACCATGAGTGAAACGGTGGTGGGTACTACGCTTGACCATTTGTTCTCGGAGAACACCAACCGCCGTTTGATTATTGCAACGTTCGCGTCCAACGTGCACAGATTGCAGCAAATTATCGATTTGGCGGTGAAATATCGCAGAAAGGTAGCGTTGTCTGGGCGTAGCATGTTCAAAGTAGTCGAAGCGGCTGTAAAAATCGGGGAGCTGATTATTCCCGAGGGCGTATTGATTGATATTGAAAAGACGAAAAACCTTTTCGACGGGGAACTTTTGATTGTGTCCACAGGTTCACAGGGCGAACCTATGAGTGCGTTGACTCGTATGGCGTCGGGTGATTTTAACAAGGTTACAATCGGGGAAAACGACACGATTATTATTTCGGCGAATCCGATTCCTGGCAATGAAAAGATGATTTACCGCGTTATCAATAACCTCTACAAAAAGGGAGCGCGGGTAGTTTACGAAAGCTTGGAAAAAATCCACGTGTCGGGGCACGCGTGCCAAGAAGAACACAAAATTCTGCACACGCTATTAAAGCCGAAATTCTTTATTCCTGTACACGGCGAATATCGTCATTTGAAACGGCACGCACAGCTTGCCGAAAGTATGGGCATGTCAGAGCGTAATATCCTCATCACTGAAATCGGGAATTGCGTAGAATTAACCGAAAAAGAAATGAAATTCGGTGAAAACGTACAGGCTGGTACGCGATTGATTGACGGCGAGGGCGTAGAAGATTACGGCACGAGCCAAGTCATGAAAGACCGATTGAAGATGTCGGCGGACGGCGTGTTTACGGTGGCGCTTGCCGCGGCGGGGAATTACGTTATCAATGATCCTCTTATCGAAGCGCACGGTTGCGTGTTTACAGGCAAGGAAATGGAATGGGAACTCCGTTCTGTGGTGCAACGCAGCGTAGAAAATTACGATTACGGTGCGGGAAATAAGGAAGAGTTGGTAAATTATATCCGCAAACAACTCAAAAATTATTTTTACAAAAAGACAAGACAAGCCCCTTTGATTGTGGTATCCGTTCTGGACGTATAGGGGTTACAAAGGAAGAAAATGCAATACACGGCGTCCTTAGTAAAACTGAATATAGACGAGCGGATTATCGCCCGCCGCAAAGACGCTCTTGCGCGCGGTATCCCCGTTGCGGACGACGAAACGCTGCAATTTTTATTGCTCACGCTTGCCGCGACGAACCCGACGCGGATTTTGGAAATCGGTACAGCGGTTGGGCTTTCTACAATCGCCATGCTATACGAGTGTAAAAACGCCCGCATAACGACGATGGAGCTAGAAGAGGAACGCTATCTCGAGGCAAAGCAAAACTTTGCAGATTTTGCTGTTTTAGACCGTGTAACGGCGCACCTTGGCGATGCGGGAGAAATTCTTGCCATGATGGACGGGGAGTTTGACTTTGTGTTTTTGGACGGTCCGAAGGCGCAATATGAAAAATACCTGTTCGATTTAAAACGATTGATGAAAAAGGGGGCTATTCTGTTTGCAGACGACGTGCTTTTATACGGTTGGGTGAGCGGCGAAGAGCCTACGCCTCAAAAGCGGCATTCTATCGTGGATAAGATACGCTCGTATTTAGAAACGGTAACGGCGGACAAGGATTTTATCACGTCCGTATTAAACGTCGGGGACGGCGTGGCGTTGTCGGTGTATCGAGGAAAAAAGGAAGAATAACGGAAGAGGTTGAAAATGAAAGCAGAGCTTTTAGCGCCTGCGGGCAGCTATGCAAAAATGCGCACAGCATTATATTTTGGTGCAGATGCGGTATACGTTGGGGGAAAGCAGTTTTCTCTCCGCGCGTTTGCGGATAATTTTTCTGTAGACGAGCTGCGTGAGGCGACGGCGTACGCGCACGAGCTTGGCAAAAAAATATACGTAACGGCGAACGTCTTTGCACGTAACGCCGATTTTTGCGTTTTAGAAAGCTATTTTAAAACCCTTGCCGACGTTGGTGTAGACGCAGTGATTATCAGCGACCCCGGCGTTGTATATATGGCAAAAAAAGCTGCGCCAAGTTTAGCGATACACCTTTCCACGCAGGCAAACACAACAAATAAATACGCCGTTAAATTCTGGGCGGAACAGGGCGTTTCGCGTGTGATTTTGGCGAGGGAATTATCGATAAAGGAAATCGCCGAAATTCACGAATTTGTGCCTGAAATGGAGCTGGAAACCTTTGTGCACGGCGCAATGTGCATTTCCTACAGTGGCAGATGTCTTTTATCAGATTACTTAGACGGGCGTTCGTCCAACCGCGGTGCGTGCGTGCAGTCCTGCCGTTGGCGTTACGAAGTGCGTGCACTTAACGCGACGAGCGGAAAATCGGAATGGCTACCGATGGAACAAGACGATCGCGGTACGTATATTTTTAACAGCAAAGATTTAAATATGCTTGCTTATTTAAAGGCGTTGGAAGAGGCAGGCGTTTCCTCGTTTAAGATTGAGGGCAGAATGAAGAGCGGTTATTATTTGGCAACGGTGATTAATGCCTACCGCCGCGCCATGGACGGGGAAGATTTTTCCACGTCAGAAAGAGAGCTTTTGGCGGTGGCACACCGCGAATATACGCGGG
>JBGVQH010000126.1:0-4226 GCA_045127475.1 Candidatus Scatosoma sp. | reverse complement strand
CCCAAAAGAAAAACCCCGACATGGCGGAACTTATCCGCGGTAAGACGGGGCGGGTATACGGAGATTTGCAGGCGCTGTTGACGACCTTAAAAGGCTTGCCTTTGGCGTATAACAAGGATATGCAAGAGGACAAAGAGGCGATATTCGACGCTTTGGACAACGTAAAAATGTGTTTGGAAGTGCTGACGCCGATGATTGCTACGATGCGTGTGTTACCCAAGAACACCTACCGCGCGGCGCAAAAGGGCTTTATCAATGCCACCGACCTTGCCGATTATTTGGTGAAAAAGGGTATGCCGTTCCGTTCCGCATACAAAATCGTGGGGACAATCGTGGCGGAATGTATCGAAAAGGATTGTGTTTTGGACAACTTGCCCCTTGCTGAGTATCAAAAGCATAGCGAATTGTTCGGGGAAGATTTGTACGGCGAAATCTCGCTGGAAACCTGCGTAAACAAACGCTTAAGCGAGGGGGGCGCGTCGCCCATCTCGGTAAAGAAACAGGTGGCTAAGATTCGCGATTTTTTGGCAAAATAAAGGAAGAAGATATGAAAAAAGTATTTATCGACGGCAGCGCAGGGACGACGGGATTGCGTATTTACGAACGCCTCTCCGCCCGCGACGACGTGGAAATTTTAACCCTATCGGACGAAAAGAGAAAAGACCCGATGGCAAGAAAGGAAATGTTAAATAAGGCGGACGTGGCGTTTTTGTGTTTGCCCGACGACGCGGCAAGAGAGTCCGTTGCTTTGGTGGATAAACCCGACACGGTGGTAATCGACGCGAGTACCGCGCACCGCACTTTGCCCGATTGGGCGTACGGTTTCCCCGAGCTTTCGAAAGCACATGAAGAAAAATTGCTTTCGTCCAAGCGGATTGCCGTTCCCGGGTGTCATGCCAGCGGGTTTATCGCGCTGGTATATCCGCTTGTCGAAAAGGGCTTGTTGGACAAGGAAACGCTTTTGACCTGTCATTCGATTACGGGGTATTCGGGCGGCGGTAAAAAGATGATTGCCGATTATGAAAGCGAAACGCGTAGCGAGTTGTTGGGCGCGCCCCGCCAGTACGGCATTACCCAACAGCACAAGCATTTAAAGGAAATGAAAGCCATTTCGGGTGTGGTAAATCCGCCGATTTTCTGCCCGATTGTGTCTGATTTTTACAGCGGAATGATGGTAACCGTGCCTCTGTTCGCCTCGCAAATCAAAGGTAGCGTGGACGATATCAAAAAGGTATACGCCGAAAAATACAACGGCGAAATCGTGCAATATAAAGAAAGCGCAGACGAAAACGGTTTTGTATCGGGTGCGGTGCTCTCTAGAAAGGACGGCATGGTGGTAACCGTGGCGGGCAACGAGGAACGGATTTTGTTGATTGCTTGCTATGATAACCTTGGCAAAGGCGCAAGCGGTGCGGCGATTGAGTGTATGAATATGGTAATCGGCGCGGAAAAGACGAAAGGATTAGAATTGTAAAATAAAAAGGATAGAGATATGTTGAAAGAAATTCAAGGCGGCGTATGCGCCGCAAAAGGTTTTACGGCAAACGGGGTACATTGCGGTATTCGTAAAAACAAAACCAAGCGAGATTTGGCATTGATTGTAAGCGAAAAGCAGGCAAGTGCGGCGGCGGTATATACGCAAAACCTTGTTAAGGGGGCACCCTTGACGGTAACGAAAAATAATATCGCAGACGGCAAGGCACGCGCCGTTATTTGTAACAGCGGCAACGCCAACACCTGCAACGCAAACGGCATTGAAATTGCGGAAAAAACCTGCGAATTGCTTGCAAACGAACTGAAAATCGATCCGACGGACGTCGTGGTAGCCTCTACGGGGGTTATCGGACAGCCTCTTGATATTACCCCGATTGCAAATGGGATTCCTGCACTTGTTGCGGGACTGGGCTTACGCAGTGATTTGGCTTGCGAAGGGATTATGACGACGGATACGCAGCCCAAGGAAATCGCGTTTGAATTTACCGTTGGCGGCAAGATCTGCCGTATCGGCGGTATCGCCAAGGGTAGCGGTATGATTCACCCGAACATGGCGACGATGCTCGTGTTTGTAACGACGGACTGCGCAATCTCTTCGGATATGCTTTCAAAAGCTCTTTCTGCGGACGTAAAGGATTCGTTTAATATGGTCAGCGTAGACGGCGACACGTCCACGAACGACATGGTTTCGGTGCTGGCAAACGGTATGGCAGGCAACGCGGAAATCGTGGCAGAGGGCGAGGCTTTTGACGAATTTTGCGCGGCGCTTAGCGCGGTAACAACCTATTTGTGCCGTAAAATCGCGGCGGACGGCGAGGGCGCAACCAAGCTGTTAGAGTGCAAAGTAACGGGCGCAAAGGACGAACAAACGGCAAAAATCGTGGCGAAATCGGTCATTTGCTCGTCGCTTGTTAAGGCGGCTATGTTCGGCGCGGACGCAAACTGGGGGCGCGTATTGTGCGCAATCGGGTATGCAGGCGCGGACGTGGACGTGAGCAAGGTGGACGTGGCGTTCCGTTCGGCAAAAGGGACGATTCCCGTTTGCGAAAACGGCGCAGGCATTGATTTTTCCGAAGAAATCGCCAAAGAAATCTTGTTGGAAAAGGAAATCGAAATTTTGGTTGTACTTGGCAGTGGCGACGGAAAAGCAACCGCTTGGGGTTGTGATTTGACCTATGATTACGTAAAAATCAACGGCGATTATAGAACCTAAACAATGAATTGCACCATAGGTGCATGAATTGTTTAATAGCATAAATTGCGGCAAAGCCGCATGAATTGCAAAGCTTTGCTTTGCATTGTGGAAATATTTCAATAATGCAAAACGACGTTTTGCAATTCGTGAAAACCACAGGCTTTCAATTCATGAACGCTTTGCGTTCAAATCATGGTGACAGCCAATTCATTTTCTAAGGAGTATATTATGAACAGCAAACCTACCACGGCGCAGCGCGCGGAAATCTTAACCCAAGCGCTCCCGTATATACAAAAATATTACGATAAAATCGTCGTTGTGAAATACGGCGGCAACGCAATGATTAGCGACGAGCTCAAAGATGCCGTTATGGGGGATATCGTATTGCTTTCCCTTATCGGTGTGAAAGTTGTTTTGGTGCACGGCGGCGGCCCTGAAATTACCGAGATGCTTGGTAAAATCGGTAAAAAATCCGAGTTTATCGACGGCTTGCGCGTAACCGACCAAGAAACGATGGATATCGTGCAAATGGTTTTGGCGGGCAAGGTCAATAAAAATCTCGTCAATCTTTTGCAGAGCAAAGGTGGCAAGGCAATCGGGCTTTGCGGTGTGGACGGACACATGCTTAAAGCGGAAAAGGTGGACGATATACACGGCTTTGCGGGCAACATTACGGACGTAGACGTATCGTCGATTGTAGACGTTTTGGAAAAGGGATATATCCCTGTCATTTCCACCGTCGGCTATGACGAATACGGCAACACCTACAACATCAATGCAGACACGGCGGCAGCGCGTATCGCAGGGGAACTGAAAGCTGAGTGCTTAATTTCCATGACGGATATCGTCGGACTTTGTATGGATAAGGACGACCCCGCTACCCTTATCCCCAAGGTATTTGTATCCGACGCGCCCAAGCTTATTCGCGACGGCGTAATCAGCGGCGGTATGATTCCCAAAATTAACTGCTGTATCGAATCCATTCGCCGCGGCGTAAAGAAAGTCTTTATCTTGGACGGCAGAGTGCCTCACGCAATTCTAATTGAAATTTTGACGGACGAGGGCTTAGGCACGATGTTTATTTCGGGCAACCATATATAAGGAAAAACCATGAACGTAATTGAAACAGACAAACAATATATTGCAGGCACGTACGCACGGTTTCCGTTGCAGCTCGTTTCAGGCAAAGGCTCTCTTGTCTACGACGAAGCAGGCAAGGAATATATCGACCTTGGCACGGGTATCGCCGTCAATGCCTTTGGCGTAGGCGACGAAGAATGGAAACAAGCCGTGGTTGCACAGCTGGATAAAATTCAGCACACCTCCAATCTCTATTACAGCGAGCCTTGCGCTTTGCTCGCCAAAGAGCTCTGCGAAAGAACGGGCATGAAAAAAGTCTTCTTTTCCAACAGCGGCGCAGAGGCGAATGAATGCGCTATTAAGGCGGCGAGAAAGCACGGCGAACTGACAAAGGGTAAGGACCATTACGTAATCATCACTTTAAAAAACAGCTTTCACGGGCGTACGATTACCACCC
>JBGVQH010000125.1:0-7618 GCA_045127475.1 Candidatus Scatosoma sp. | reverse complement strand
TTTCTTCATATCCCTTAGGATCGCCGTAAACGCCAACGGTTACTTTTTTAATAAGCGTAGCCGTTTGCGTATCATAAACTTTTTTGCAAATGATTTTCTGCATACTGATTTGCCTCCTTGTTTGATTTTTTCCGTAAGTATTGTACAACAAAGAGGTGGAATCTGTCAACTGTATGAAAGGATATTTTCTTGGGAATTTTAGCCGTTTACGTCGATTATTCTCCCATTTTGTATTGTTACACGGTAATAGGATAGAGAATATAGCCGTTCCGCCTTTTTGCGCACCAAACCGCAGACGAGTGGGTCGTCGGTCAGCGTTACGCAGAGGAACTCGCCCAAAAATTCGACGATTTTATCGGCGTTTTCCGACAACTCATCCGAAAGGAATTCGGCGTAATTCGCCCCGATTAACACGCTTTCAAAAAAAGCGTAGGGAAGCAGTTCGTCAGGCGTCGTCGTTGCGTTCTCGGCTTTATTAGGCGCGCGCAAAGTAAATTCCGTCCTTTGAAAGCCGCCGTTCTCCAACGACCAAGAGCAAAACGCCGTTCGTCCCAAACGCTCGGATAAAGGCAGCTCGGCGTGTAGCGTAGCGCCCGAAAGGGAATAGGAAAGTATCTCCTCATCCAATAGCTTTTCGCCCGTTTCGCGAAAGACGAGCAGTCGCTTTCCTGTGTGCGTAACGCCGCTAAGGATAATATAATCGCCGTAAATCTCGGCGGAAAAATCACAAAAGGCGGGGGGCAGGTATGCGGTGAATGCATTTTGTGGGGTTTGCACGGCAAGTTGTAACCGTCCTTGCAAAAATACCGTCAGCAGAGTATCCCCCAACCGCTGTTGCCACAGCGTTTTTAAGGAAAAATCGGTGGGGGTAAAGTCGGCTGCGTAGATTGCGATACCATCGGCAAGCAAATACACCTCACAATATTCGGGGGGTGAAAAGCGGATATTTTCAGTCAAGAAAAAGGTAACGGGCAGGGCATTTTCGGGCAAGAATTCCACAAAGATATTATCGCGTAAATCGACTTCAGCGTATCGTTCAAAACGGTCGGTGAGCCCGAAAAACACGCCGCTGAGGCGCAAAGCGCAAGGCTGAGAGGATAAAAAATAAATTTTCATACTTTATCATATTCTTTTTTCATTTTGAAAAGTATAAAAAGGAAAAAATAAGTAAATAATTCCCGTGTAACAACGA
Organism: Candidatus Scatosoma sp.; assembly: GCA_045127475.1. Classification (GTDB taxonomy): domain Bacteria; phylum Bacillota; class Clostridia; order Christensenellales; family Borkfalkiaceae; genus Scatosoma. The sequence goes on along the minus strand of JBGVQH010000125.1, from coordinate 6,426 downwards.
AAATGGAGGATAAAACCATGCATAAAATCAACGGTTACACGGAAGAAGAGGCCAAAAATTTGGTGGAATATATCAAGGACGGCAAGAGCAAAGGAAAAACGCTGACTTACCTATTTGAAACCTACGGCATTAACAATGGCAGAGCAAAGGGGAGCGTGCGCAATTATTATTACGCTCTGATGAAAAACGAAAAGGGGGACGAACGAATCGTAAAGCTTTTGGACGGCTCGCAGCTTTCCGTGGAAAAAATCCGCGAGTTCACCGAGGAGGAAACGGACGAGGCAATCCGCAGTATTTTGGCAGAAAAGAGCAAGGGTTTGTCCGTACGCAAGGCAATTTATAATTTGGCGGCGGGGGACGATAAGTTGATGCTCCGTTTGCAGAATAAATACCGCAATACCTTAAAAAAAGAGCCCCACCGTATCGCAGAGATTGCTAAGGAGATGGGGTTGACGGAAGAAAGCTTTGTATCGACGCACCGACAAAAAAAGGCGGAAACGCAACTCAAAGCGCCGCAAAAGGATTTTTTACAAAGACGGTTGGAAAAGGAAATTAATTCGCTCTACGACCGTTTGGCGCAGGCGTTAAAAGCGGAAAACGAGCGTCTTCGCGAGGAAAACGCCCGTTTAAAAGCTGAAAAAAACTAAAAAATCACTCGGATTTTTTTGCCGCTTTTTTGGCGGCTTTTTTCATGTCCGAAAAGGCTTCTTCGCCCTTTTCCGCTACTTTTTCGGCGGCGTTTGCCGCACTTTCCTTGATATCGTCCGTCAATTCTTCCGTGGCTTTGATTTTTTCGTCCATCATTTTATCAAATTTCGCTTTCATTTCTTCCTGCGTTTTGCGCACTAAGGTACGCATTTTATAATTATTCGCGGTCAAGAGTGCGCCCGCTACGCACCCCAACACTAGCCCGCAAGCAAACTTTTCCATATAAACCTCCAAAAACGGGAATCCGTCAAGGGCAGTATGTGAAAAAATCGGGAATAAATACGCAAAAACGCCAAAAAAATTTGCAAGAATGATAGACGGACGGGGATTTTTGTGGTATAATAGAATTATGATAGGCAAAAGAGCAATCGCCTTTGATATAGGCAACAAACGAATCGGCGTGGCAATTTCCGACCCGTTCAACGAATACGCAATGCCTTGCGAAACGTACGTGCGTACCCGCAATTTTGCGCAGGACGTGGCGGCAATCGCCAAGATTGCTAAGGAACGCGGTGTGGGCGTAATTGTGTGCGGTATGCCCGTCAATTACGATGGCACGGAGAGTATTCAGACAATCAAAACGCGGGAATTTGTGGAGGCACTGCGTGGGGCAACCGATTTGCCGATTGAGCTCGAGGACGAGCGTTTTACCACCATGCAGGCGCGGGAAACGCAGATTATGGGCGGTATCAAGCGCGACGATAGAAAAAAAACGATTGATTCGATTGCCGCGTCCTACATTTTGGAAAGCTATTTAGCTCGCGAAAAAATAAAGAATAAAAAGGCGGAGGAACAAGCCATGAATAACGAAATCAAAGACGAAATTTACGAAGAAGACGATCGCATTTTCGAGGTAGAGGCGGACGACGGTACGCTGGAACGCCTGTACCATATCGCAACCATTGAATACCGCAAGAATATGTATTGCGTATTCCAAAAAGCAGAGCCCGAAACGGAAGAGGAAGAGGACGAGGTAATTATCTTCGCGCTCAAGGGCGAGGGCGACGACGCTGTATTAGAGCCTATCGAGGACGTACAGCTTTTGGACGAGGTGTTTGCGGAATTCTGCCATCAGTACGAACAGTTTGAAAACAGCGAAGAGGCAGAAGAACTGGACGACTAACCGATTAAAAATAAAACGCCTTGCGGAGTAAACTGCTCCGCAGGGCGTTTTTGTTTGATAGGATTATCCTCAAAAAATACATTGTATAAAAATTGACACAAAAAACAAAAAAATCCTTAATTTTGGCGTAAAATAAGTTGCGCTTTGCGTTGCTTTGTGTTAAAATAGAAAGGCTGAAAATTCACACTCGCTCATTGTGCGTAATCCGTGTCCGTAAAATCTTTCAATGCGGACGTCATTACGAGCCAACACAAGGCGGGGAGGAAAAACGGAGGTTTGAATTATGGCAGTTATTACTATGAAGCAGCTCTTAGAAGCAGGCGTTCACTTCGGTCACCAAACCAGAAAGTGGAACCCCAAAATGAAGAAGTACATCTTCGCGGCAAGAAACGACATTCACATCATCGATTTGCAGCTTACGGCAAACTTGATTGAAGAAGCGTATGCGTTCGTTTGCGAAAGCGTTAAGGCTGGCAAGACGGTACTCTTCGTAGGTACGAAGAAACAGGCGCAGGACGCTATCAAGGAAGAGGCAGAACGTTGCGGTCAGTACTACGTAAACAACCGTTGGTTGGGTGGTTGCTTGACGAACTTTAAGACGATGAGAAGCCGCGTAGAATACCTTGAAAAGCTCGAAGCGATGGAAGCAAACGGCGATTTCGAAAATCTTCCCAAGAAAGAAGTTATCCTTTTGAAGAAAGAAATGGGTAAATTGCAGGCAAACTTGAACGGTATCAAGTCGATGAAGGCTATGCCCGGCGTTATGTTCGTGGTTGACCCCCACAACGAAGATATCGCAATCAAAGAAGCGAAAAAGCTTGGTATTAAGATTGTTGCAATCACCGATACCAACTGCGATCCCGACGAAATCGATTACGTTATCCCCGGTAACGACGATGCAATCCGCGCAATTAAGCTCATCGCGTCCGTAATGGCAAACGCAGTTATCGAAGCGAACCAGGGTGAGGAAGCTCTTGTTGCTCCCGTAGCGGAAGAAGAAAGCGCACCCGAATCGATTGAAGAAGTGGTTGCAGCTGCGGAAGAAAACGCGTAAGTTTTTGATAATACCCGAACGGGCGCACATAAAGCCCGTTCTTCTGAAATTATAAAATAAGGAGAAAATAATTATGGCAATTTCGGCAAAAGACGTAATGGCGCTCCGCGAAAAGACGGGCGCAGGCGTTATGGACTGCAAAAAGGCACTTACCGACGCTGACGGCGATATGAACAAAGCGGCTGACCTTCTTCGCGAAAGAGGTATTGCAAAGGCGGACAAGAAAGCGTCCCGTATCGCTGCAGAAGGTATCGTTGCTTGCTACGTAGAAGGCAACGTAGGCGTTTTGATCGAACTCAACTGCGAATCTGACTTCGTTGCAAAGAACCCTCAGTTCCTTGAAATCGCAAACGAATGTGCTAAGGTTGTTGTAAAATGCAACCCTGCTGACGTAGAAACCTTGCTTGGCTGCGCTGTTGCAGACGGCAGCTCGGTAGAAGAATATTTGAAAGGCAAAATCGCGGTTATCGGTGAAAAGATTGCGGTTAGAAGATTCGTTCGCTATGAAAGCAATGGTTTCTTGGAGAGCTATATTCACCTTGGCGGCAAGCTTGGCGTTATGCTCGATATGAACGGCGAAGCTACGGACGCAGCAAAGGAAGTTGCACACGACATCACGTTGCAAATTGCGTTCACGAAGCCCGCATACCTTACCAAGGAAGAAGTTTCGGCAGACGTTGTGGAAAAGGAAAAGGAAGTTTTGAAACAGCAGGCGATGAACGAAGGCAAGCCCGAGGCAATCGCTGAAAAGATGGTTATGGGTAGAATTAAGAAATTCTACGAAGAAAACTGTCTTATCGAACAGGCTTTCATTAAAGACGATTCCAAGAAGATTGCAGAACTTCTCAGCGGTGCAAGCACCTCTATCAACAAGTTCGCGTTCTTCGTAATGGGCGAAGGTCTTGAAAAGAAGAGCGAAGATCTTAGCGAGGAAGTTGCAAAACAAGTTGCAGCTATGAAGAACTAAGTTTTTTTGAAGATAAAAAACGGACACCCGATTGTGAAAACAGTCGGGTGTTTTTTACGTAGGGAAAGGGTAGGCTGTCATTGCGAACCTAAGCAATAGGCGCGGCAATCCCGTATGGGTCATAGATGAGATCGCCGCGCGGTTTTGCGGCGGAGTCATTGCGAACGGAGTGTGGCAATCTCGCAAAACCGCTCGCGATGACAGGGAACACCTTATCCGTTTCGCTATGCTCAACACCTTCCCCTTAAGGGGAGGGCAAGGGTCTATTACGCGCTCAAATCAACGCGGGCTTACTACACACACGGGCGGCAAGATAGTAAGACTGGCTGCAAGCTCATCTTGCTTGAAAAAAACTTTGTTTTTTACCGACTTTTTTTGTAAATAGTATAGCTTTCTTGGCAAAAGTATGGTATAATATTTAAAATAGAATAATACGGCTTTTTATAAGGAGGAAAAACTATCCATGCAGCCTAAATACAAAAGAATTTTGTTAAAACTTTCGGGCGAGGCGCTTGCCGGCGACCAACGCTTTGGTTTAAACCACGAAGTTATTGAACCCGTCGTTGACCAAATCGTACAGCTCCACAATATGGGCGTACAGGTCGGGCTGGTAATCGGCGGCGGTAACTTCTGGCGGGGCAGACAGGGTACAAATATGGACCGTACAACCGCCGACCATATGGGTATGCTTGCTACGGTTATGAACTCGCTTGCCATGATGGACGCAATCGAACAGCGCGGCGTGCCTGTGCGCGTACAGACGGCGCTGAATATGGTGTCCTTGGCAGAGCCTTTCATTCTGCGTAAGGCGTTGCGTCATTTCGAACAGGGCAGAATCGTTATTTTTGCCTGCGGTACGGGGAATCCTTACTGCTCGACGGATACGGCTGCAGCGCTCCGTGCGTGTGAAATCGGTGCGGATATTTTGCTGATGGCAAAGAACGTGGACGGCATTTACGATTCCGATCCCAAAACAAATCCCAACGCAAAGAAATACGAATCGCTGAAATACGCGGATATTATTAACCGCGGTTTGAAAGTAATCGACTACGAGGCGGCGGCAAAATGCATGGAAAACGCTGTGCCGACGTTGGCATTTGGCTTAAACGAAGAAAATTCTATCGTACGTGCGGTTTGCGGTGAAAAGTTGGGAACAATGATTTTGTAAGATAACATAGAATAAGGAGAAAAGTTATGATTGAAAATGAAAAAATTGAAGAGATGATGTTTGAACTCGAAGAAAAATGTGAAAATACGCTGAATGCGTTGGAAAGAGATTACGGTGCAATCCGTACGGGCAGAGCAAATCCCCGTATTCTTGACCGTCTTGAGGTAGAGGCGTACGGCGGCATGAGCAAGCTGGTAGAGCTTGGCAACGTTTCCGCACTGGATGCAAAATGTTTGCAAATCAGCCTTTGGGATAAATCGCTGCTCAAAGCGGTAGAAAAGGCGATTTTGCAATCGAATATAGGTTTGAACCCCTCGAACGACGGCAACGTAATTCGTTTGGTGTTCCCCGATATGACGGAAGAACGCCGCCGTGAGTTGGTAAAACAGGCGAAGAAGATGGGCGAAGAATCCAAAGTAGCAATCCGTAATCACCGCCGCGACGGTATGGACGTCATCAAAAAGGCAAAGACGGCGAAGGAAATTTCCGAAGACGAGGCAAGCGGCTGCGAGGCAGACGTAGAAAAAATAGTTTCGGGATATATGTCCAAGCTGGAAACGATTATTTCCGCAAAAGAAAAGGAACTCATGTCCGTTTAACAGACGTTATACTGCACGTTTTTTGCGCGCGGAATTTTGTTTGAGAAGTGGTCTATGGGAGGTCTATTGTGGGGATAGGTAAGAATAAAATAACAAAGGACACCAAAATTCCCCGTCATGTGGCGATTATTATGGACGGGAATGGGCGTTGGGCAAAAAAACGCTTGATGCCGCGCTCTTTTGGACATAAACAGGGTATGGAACGCATGATTGGGCTGATGGAACGCGCCTTTGAGCTGGGCGTGGAATACATCACGGTCTACGCGTTATCCACCGAAAATTTGAAACGTCCACAGGAAGAGTTGGAAGGGCTGTTTAACCTTTTCCGCAAGCACTTCAAAGAATATATGGCGCGCGTGTGCGCGCGCGGAGTGCGGCTGCGTGCAATCGGGGACGTATCCCTTTTGCCCGACGACGTACAGCGAATATTGCGGCAATCGGAAACGGATACGGCGCATTTTGAGGGCAAAGGTATTAACGTTGCGGTGGCGTACGGTTCGCGCGACGAAATCGTGCATGCGGTAAACGCGGCGATGGAAAAGGGCGAATGCGTAACGGAAGAAAGCTTTTCTAAGCTGTTGTACACAGGCGAAGTGCCCGATCCTGATTTGATTATCCGTACGGGCAAGGAAGTGCGGCTTTCCAACTTTTTGCTCTATCAGGCGGCGTATGCGGAACTGTATTTTTCGGATAAAATGTTTCCCGATTTTTCGGATAAAGAGCTGGATAAGGCGATTGTGGAATTTTCTCGCCGCACCCGCCGATTTGGAAAAACGGACGAACAAATAGCAAAGAAAAAATAAAAAA
>JBGVQH010000124.1:0-9166 GCA_045127475.1 Candidatus Scatosoma sp. | reverse complement strand
AGGCAATATATTCGTGCAAGGCAGGCAAGCCTTCGTGCACCGCCTCAATCAAGTTTTCGTACACCACGGGGTCTACGTCCTCGCCGCTCATTGCCATCGCGATACAGCTATCATACCCGCGCACCGTCTTATAAAAAACGTCCTTTTTTACGTTGCCGTAGTACGCCTGCGCGATTGCGTCGATTAGGTTGATATACGCGCCGTAATATTTTTCAAACCATTCTTTTCGCTCTTCCGCCGTACCCGAACGGAGCACCACTCCGTACGTGCCGTGGCTCATTTGGACTTCTTCGCCGTTAAAGCTTGCCTTGGGCAGGTTCAGGTTGGCGTTGTTCATCATCGAAAATACGTCTTGAAATCCTCCCATGACGTCGCTGCCAAGCGCCAAAATTTTTTCTTCTGCCGCACTTAATACGTGCGCCTTGGATTTTTCCACTTTACGGAGCATATATTCATAGGGCGTAAAGTCGGGGTCGGCAATAAAACCGTGCAAAGCCTCGGCTGAAAGGGTAGTAAGTTCGGGCTCGATAAAGGCCAACTTTGCAAAAATTTTTGAAAACATACTGCTAACCATTGCTAGCGCGGACGTATTTTTTGCGATACGCACGTCCTCGTCATGGCGCACGTTTGCATAGATATACAGCCTTTCCAAACGGCGGGAAATCTCGTCGTTTAAACGCAAGCAGGTAAGCAATGTTTTTTTATCGGCAAGTTTGCCCTCGAACACGGTAAAATCGTATTCGCCGTATTCCTTTTCGATTGCCTTGTATTCTTTTTCCCAAGCCTCGTCCGAGGGGAAAAGGTCGGTCAAATTCCATTTTAAGTGCTGAGGGATATCTTTTCTTTCCAACATATCTGATGAATCTTTCCTTGATGATTTGACTTCGTCATAAATTGGCTTACGCCATGAATTGAAAGGCTATGCCTTTCATGATTTGCAAAACCTTGTTTTGCATTATTGTAATATTTCCATTATGACGGCAAAGCCGTCAATGATGATTTGACTTCGTCATAAATTGGCTTACGCCGTGAATTGAAAGGCTATGCCTTTCATGAATTGCAAAAGCTTGTTTTGCATTATTGTAATATTTCCATTATGACGGCAAAGCCGTCAATTCATGCGCCGATGGCGCAATTCATGTTTATTAAACAATTCATGCACCAACGGTGCAATTCATTGTTTCAATTCTTGAAACTATGAATCGGTGCAGGTATATTCCCCCCGCGGTTGATAAGGCGGGAGCTGTCGCAATTATGCACAGGCATAATCGGCGCGCGACCAAGCAATCCGCCAAAGCTGACCTCGTCGCCCACTTTTTTACCAGGAGCAGGAATAATGCGCACCGCCGTCGTTTTGTTGTTAATCATGCCGATTGCCGCCTCGTCCGCAATCATTGCCGCAATCGTCGTTGCGGGCGTATCACCGGGGATTGCAATCATGTCTAAACCAACGCTGCACACGCAGGTCATTGCCTCTAACTTATCCAGCGTAATTTTACCTGCCTCTGCCGCTTTAATCATACCGATATCTTCGGACACGGGGATAAACGCGCCCGACAAACCGCCCACGCGCGAGGACGCCATTACGCCCCCTTTCTTTACCGCGTCGTTAAGCATTGCAAGCGCCGCCGTCGTGCCGTGTCCACCTACCGTTTCGATACCAAGCTCTTCCAAAATCTGCGCAACCGAATCGCCCATCGCAGGTGTGGGTGCAAGGGACAAATCCACGATACCGAACTGCGCATTCAAACGCTTCGCCGCCTCTTTTGCCACAAGCTGTCCTGCACGCGTAATTTTGAACGCCGTACGCTTAATCATTTCCGCCGCGTCCGTCAAGTTCGCATCGGGAATTTTCTCCAAAGCGTGCTTGACAACCCCAGGACCAGAAACACCGACGTTAACGACGACGTCCGCCTCGCCCACGCCGTGGAATGCCCCCGCCATGAACGGGTTGTCCTCTACCGCGTTACAAAACGCCACCAATTTTGCAGCGCCGATACCGTCCTGTTCCTTGGTCAAAAACGCCGCTTCTTTAAACACTTCGCCAAGCATTTTCACCGCTTCCATATTGATACCCGATTTCGTTGATCCCACGTTGACGGACGAACAAAGCCGCTTTGTCGTCGCCAGCACTTCGGGAATGGAACGGATAAAAATCTTTTCATATTCCGCCGTCGATTTATGCACCAGCGCGGAATACCCACCCAAAAAGTCGATGCCGAGCGTTGCCGCCGCGTCGTCAAGCGCTTTACCGATTAAGGGCGCTTTTTCAGGGAACGCCGCGCAAAGCAAACTAACGGGAGTAACCGATACCCGCTTGTTGACGATGGGGATACCGTATTCCCCCGACAGATCGGTTGCAGTTTTTACAATGTTTTCCGCCTTAGAGCAAACCAGGTCGTATACCTTTCTCGCCGTTTCTTCCGCCGTATCGCGGATACAGCTAAACAAGGACAATCCCATGGTGATTGTACGGATATCCAAATGCTCTTCCTGCACCATCGCAATCGTTTCGAGAACGTCGTTATTACTAAACATAACCTATCCCCTCCGATTAAATGTTGTGCATCGCGTTGAAGATGTCTTCGTGCTGCATATAGATTGCCATACCGATTTGTTTACCAAGCTCCGCGCACTCTTTCGCCAAAGCGGAAAGCTCCTGCTTTGCCTCGGCAAGATCGGCGATCAGAATCATGGCGAAATATTCCCCAAGGACGGTCTGCGAAATATCTTCGATATTCACGCCTTTTTCCGCCAAGAACGAACTTACCTTGGCAATAATGCCCTTTTGGTCTTTACCCGTTACGGTTACAACTGCTTTCATAATTTTTTCTCCTTCTCTCGTTAGTTTTATTCGTTGTCTTCTTCAAATTCCAAAGCCTGTTTTTGTAAAATGTCGTACTGAATAATGATCTGCACGATATATTGCACGTAGTCGCCGCTGTCGAACGGGGGCAACGGCTTTTCTTTATCCCAAAACGCCTCGCGTTCCATCCATTCCTTACGCTTTTTACTCCAAGTTTCAAACACGCAGCCCATTACGTCCACGTTGTCCTTTTGCAACGCTTTTTCTTCAAAACAGTAAAAATAATTTTTTTCTTCCCCTTTTAATCCCTCGGACAAATAGCCGAGCAATTTATAATAACGATTTACTCTGCCAAATTTAATCGCCATAAACGGGAAAATTAAAACTGCGTACACGATTGACGCGGTAATTACGCAAAGCTTGGGCAAGTACAGCATCGGGTCTTTATAGGGCAACGATATATGATAGACAAGCCATGCCAGACAGAACGCCAAATAGCCAACCGTCGCCGCCCAAAACACGCCCAGCGTACGCTTTCTTTGTTTATATACCGATAAATAATCGGCGTCCTTGTAAACGGATATCATCATGCTTTTAAACCTTTCCTCTCCGTTATTTTTCGTAAACGAACAGCACGCCCAGCGTATTTCTGCCGCAATGGCTGGTAACGATAGAGCCCGCCACCGTTTCGATAACTTCGTCAAATTTAAACATTTCGCTTACCTTTTCTTTTGCCGCCGCCACCAGCTCGGGGTCTGCCGTCGAGTGGGTGATAAAGCAACGGGTCTTGTCGTACTTGGGATACATGTTATACAAATCTTCGACGTACTGTTTGATAATTACAGACATTTTGCCCTTGTATTTTTTGCCAGGCACAAGCTGTCCGTTGTCCATCATAATCAACGGGTGAATTTTAAACAAGCCCGCCGCAAGCTTAACCATGCCCGAAACTCTGCCGCCCTTGTGCAGATAATCCAAACTGTCGGGGATAAACGAAGTATTGACGTGGGTACGGATTTCTTCCACCGCCTCCACGATTTCGTCCGCTGTTTTTCCTTCGTCGCGCATGTCTGCCGCTTTTAATACAAGCAAGCCCTGCCCAGAGGAAAGTGCCATCGAATCGACAACGCGCACTCTGCCGCCAAAGCTTTCCGCCGCCTGCTTTGCCATGTTGTGCGAACCAGAGCTCTTTGCGGAAATATTAAAATGGATTACTTCGTCAAAGCTTTCTAACTGTTTTGCAAAAAATTCCTCGTAGTCTCCGATACTAGGCGCGCTGGTCTTGGGCAAAATCTTCTTTTCTGCAACGAATTTAAAAATGTCTTCGGGGGTAATGTCCACGCCGTCGTAAAAAGAATCGGCGTCCAAATTAACCTGCAACGGCAAAATACCGATATTTCTTTCCGTTACTAAATGCCCCAAATCGCAAGTGCTATCCGAAGTAATACGTATACTCATAATTCATTCTCCTTGTGCTAAAAATTTTTATGACTATGTTTTTATTTTTTCAATTTTCTAAAAGGTTTCAATAAAAAGCTCTTTATCTTTGCGGGAATATCCACCAAGCATTTTTGCAAGCCCTTTTGCCGTTTTAACGCCCAATTCGGCACGATCGCCGTTACGTCCGTTATTTTATACAGCCTGTCCAAATTCTCCACGGCAGCCCCCTCCAAATAGCGGCTGTCTGCACTGTGATTGCGGTTGTCGCCAAGAAAAAAGATTTCCCCCTCGCCCACCGTGTATTCAAAGGTATTGCAAGCCGCTTTTTTGCCGCCCTCTTTCTCGTCGTAATAGGCGTACGGTTCGTCAAGCGCCACAAAAGGATAGTCTTCAGGGTTCATCAGCTCGTCCCACGTGCCTGCATAACAAATTTCCATATTCCCCTCGGTACAACGGACGATATCCCCCTCCATACCGATTAAACGCTTGATGATAAAATGCGTTTGTCCAACGTGCTCTTTATTATGTTCTTTCCATTCGGGATAATGGCTGACCCCAACGACAATAATATCTCCGCGCTGCAGTTCGTATTCAGGATGAATGACTTTCATAGCTAACAAATATTCGCCCGTGTGCAGCGTTTTGTCCATGGAATGTCCCTGCACAAACACAAAACTGAAACTGTGCGACCAAAAATTAAGAAAGAGTAAAAACAGCATCAAAACCGACAGAAAAATGGCATAAAACCGCGCAGACGCACGGCGCTCTTTAGCGTCGTATACCTCTTCTGACATCTGTTGGGACTGTTCTTCCTTTCTTCGCATGGTTATTCTTTATCCTTTTGCGCTGTTTTTGCGCGTTTTTTCAGTTCGTCGCGGGTTAAATTGATATATTTTCCGCAGGTTTTGCATTGTAATTTAATATCCGCGCCGACTTTCGCAATCTCCCACGCCGTACCGCCGCAGGGATGTGCTTTTTTCATCATTACTACCGTACCCGTTTCTATCATTACACACACCTGTTTCCTACTGCCCTTTGGCGTTTACAGCCACAAAATATTCGTAACTGCATATTCCTTTTCTTCGCCCGCATAATCGAAAGACAGACAGCTGCCCTCCGCAAAGCTTTTTAGCGATCTGCCGTTGGTTTCCGCCTTGAAATCTGCAGCTTTCAAGATGATGCGTTTCCATTTTCCGCCGCCCTTAACGTCCACGTAGCAAACGTACCGTTCCCACGCTTCCATTTCCGCAACCTCGATTTCCACCTTTAACGTTTGCGTTTCTGCCGAATATACGTCAAATTCCAACAGTGCGTTTTCGTCGGGCAAATACCTGGGCGAGCTAATCTTATACGTTTTAATACCCCCCACCGAATATGCGCCCTTTATCCCGCCGTAGCCCATCGTGGTCTTGGGTACTGCTTCCCTTTCCAAAAAGATATTCCCTATCGAATAATCCTCGTAACGGGCAATACTGAACGAATCCATTTCCTTGCCCGAGAACAACATTCTGCTCTTTACCGTACCCGTATTCACGTCTGTCAACCGCTTGCAAGCAATTTTAGACATAACGCGGAATCCGTTAAAATATTTCGCATAGGCATATACAAACACCGCAGGCGTACCAACAAAGGGCTTTACCGTATGCACGACCGTTCCGTTTTTCACCGATCTGCCGTCGACTTTGTAAATATGCCGCCATTCCCGACAGGTCGATTTTTTCTGTACGTCCGCCTCGGCATAATAAATACCAATCTCTTCCAAAAGCCCTTCCTTATCACTGCCTACCGTAATCTCAATGCCCTCGCTCGTTTCTTTGAGCGCAACGTTGAGCGTGTCGGGAATATAAATCTCTCTGCCTTTTAAATTCTTTTCCAGGAACAAATCCATATTTGCCAAAGCGTGCTGACCGATACACGCACCGCTTTCGGGAGAATACGCTAAAGCGTTGCCGTCCGTATTCCCGATACGGGAATAGGTGTCGTACGCACGGTCACAGTCAAAGGACTGATCACGCAAGGCACACAGCATCAAGACGGGACATTTTACGTACGGCGCGTACGATTGCGCCTCCGTCGCCGCAATATATCTGTGCCGCTTATCGCTTAGATTGTGTGCGATATCGTCGCTGAATTTGCCAATATTTTGCGAAGAGTGCCAACCAGCCGCATTGATAGGCACACCGCATTTCACGTGCGGAGAAAGCATAGCGTGCCAAGCCAACTCACCACCCGTTCTTATGCCTACAATCCCGATATTGCCGATTTCCTCCCGCGAACGCAAAAACTCGATAGAATAGAGCGCAACGTACGCCCATTCAAACCATGTCGTTTCATCGGGAGGCAAATCGTCCTTGTGCGTAAAGCCCTTTTGCTGTTCAAAATTCCCGTACGAAAGAGAGGGCGGATACACCGTACGCAATATCCCCTCGCCGTCCGATTTCATCTTCCCCGTATAATCGGGCATGAGCACCGCATATCCCTTTTGCAGGAAATATTCCGCAAGCTCCTCGTCGGGCGTTGCACCGATATCGTTAAGTAACAATATTGCCGGCTGTTTACCCTTGGAAAGCGAACGGATATACCGCGCGTAAATACGCACGCTTCCGTCGCTGACCTCGTGTCCCGAATAGGACACGTTGCAGCGCTTTATACCGTCCCGTTCTTCGATATCCCACTCGCTTGCTCCTAACGGATTTTTTAAATTAAATTTTTTCCACAAAGAAATTGCGCTTACAATCATAGTTCCTTTTTCCTGACCTATGGTTATTTTTACGTACTGTTCCGTTTTATCGAGGTTTCCCCCTTAGCCAAACGGTTAAAACCGCTCCGTGCGCACCCGCGAGCCGTGGCTCTCGGTTGCGCCGCTCACCAATATTTTATTGTCAATGCGATGTTTCAATTCTTCCACGTGCGAAATCAAACCCACCGCAAAATCCTTACTCAGCCGCCCCAACACGTCCATCACGACGTTGACCAGCTTATCGTCCAACGTGCCGAACCCCTCATCCAAGAAGAAAAATTCAATCGGACGCATGGATTTTTGGCAAATCGCCTGCGAGAGAGATAAGGCAAGCGAGAGAGAAACCAAAAACGTCTCGCCTCCCGAAAGGGTCTTTACAGCACGGAAATTGCCACCGTCTAAATTGTCCCCTACCTTAAATTCTTCGTCATAGTGCAAAAAGTATCTGCCGCCCGTCAATTTTCTGAGTTGCCCGCTTGCCGATACGCAAATCTCTTGCAAATATTCCGAGGCAATAAAGCTTAAAAAACGGTTGGATTTTAATAGGTTGCGCAACTCCTCGCAAAGGTCCATGCTCTTTTGCTTTTCCTGTAATTGCGCAGCCAGCGCCCGATTGCGTTCCCTAAGTGCAAGCAAATTGCCAAGCTCCGTTTCCAACGCCGCCAAGCGTTTGGTCTGCTCGGTATGCGCGGCGGCAATCGCCTGTTTTTGTTCCAAAGCAAGCCTTTCCGCATTTTCGTCAAACCCGACGAATTTCGTCTTATCCGTTTCTTCGTATTTGCTCTTCGCCACTGCGTAGCGTTCGAAAAACACTTTGCACGTTTCCGTCGACCGCTCGTCCAGTTTTTCCAAAAGCGCGACGGCGTCCTCTACCGAGGCAAAACCGCTCTCTTTTACTGCCCGTTCCAGCGCGGCAATCAGTTCCTTTTCCGCTTCCTTACAACGCTGCGCCAAAGCCTCCTGCGCACCCTTTTCCGTCAAATATCCGTTCCACGCCCGTTGCGTTTCGTCCACCTGCTCCTGCGCCCTTTTCTTCGCCGCCTGTAACGCGCGCAACCGTTCTTCTATCTCCGCTTGCTCGCCAAGAGCCCGTACTTCTTTGTTCTTCTCACACAGTGCATTGTACTGCTGATGATACCGTCCGCCGTCTTCCGCCAACGCCTTGCGGCGGGTTTCGCTAATCTCGTACGCCGATTTTTGTACGTCCAGTTTTCGGATTTCTTCTTGTAACAGCTTGCGCTTTTGTTCCATCGCCTTAAACTCAGCGTTCAGTAAGCCCACGTCCAAAGTCTTACCACTCGCCGTCAGAGTATATTTTTCCAAAAGCGGCGCGATATCCTTTTCCGCCGCCGCGTGCTTTTGTGCCAAATCGCGAAGGTCGGCACGGAATTCCCCGTAGGCGTCCACTAGCAACACGTCCTTAGCATTGCGCTTGATATAATCCAGCAACGAATTATCGCTACCCAACCCCTCTAACGCCCTTTCCTTTTCCGCTTTCAAGCCGTCGAAATCGATGCAGGGATTTTCTTTGCCAAGTTTTTTATATTCTTCTACGCACGCCTGCCACTTTTCAAAGGCATCTTTTTCTGCTTTTTTATCTTCTTGAGCCCCTTTCACCCTTTCTAACGCAACCTGATATTTTACGGCGTTGCCGTCGTAATCGGCGGTGTTTAACCTTTCCTGCGCGTTTTGATAGGCAACCTCCGCACGCGTTGCGTTTTCGTCGGCAAGCGCCCCTTTTTTCAACGCTCTTTCGTACTCGCAACGGTTGGCTTGTAAAGCGTCGTTTTCCCGTTTTACCGACTTTGCCATAGGTAATCGTTCGGTCTGCAAACGCAGCGTTTCCATTTGCGGCAACCGCTCTTGTAAAGCCGCCAAGCCCGCTTTCAGCTCGTCAAACGCCCGCTTTTCCTTTTGCAATTCCCGCGCGGCTTGGTATATGCGTTCCGCTCTTTCCAGCGCGGACGCGCTCTCTTGTAAGGCGGTTTTTGTCTTTGCGATTTCCTCTTCTTTGGCCGCAATATTTTCGTCGCTGCCGCCCTCGTTTTGCCCCATTTGCCCTTGCAAAACCTTTACTTCCGATTCGGCGGCGTAGAATTTCTCGCTCACCGCCTTAAAAAGCCGTTCGCCGTACTTTTCCAAATCAAACAACCGCGAAACCAGCTTTACCCGCTCCGACG
>JBGVQH010000123.1:0-14866 GCA_045127475.1 Candidatus Scatosoma sp. | reverse complement strand
TTTTTTTAGCTTTTTTGCAAGCAATTTCTTGTAATTTTTCATTGTTTTTCCATTTTTCACGGAAAATTCACCTACCAAGCAAGTCTTTCGACAAAAAGCTTACCATTTCCCCTCGCCGCCGTACTTACGGTAAAATTCCTGCGTGTATTCCTTGACGTACCCGCCCAAAATGGCGTTACGCAACCCTTTCATAAGCTTATGCAAGAAGGTAATGTTATGCAGGCTGAGCAGCATCGCCCCATACATCTCCCCCGTGTTAATCATATGGCGCAGGTACGCTTTCGTATAATGCTTACAGCAATAGCAATCACATTCTTCGTCGAGCGGCGTAAAGTCTTCCTTATACTTTCCGTTGCGCACGACCACTCTACCCTTGGAGGTCATTGCCGTACCGTTACGGGCGATACGGGTCGCAAGCACGCAGTCGAACATATCAATTCCGCGGAGCGTTCCCTCAATCAAACAATCGGGCGAACCAACCCCCATAAGGTATCTAGGTACGTCGGTCGGCAACAGCGGTTGCAGATAATCGAGCATTTCGTACATAATCGGCTTTGGTTCGCCGACGGACAAACCGCCGATTGCGATACCGTGCTTTACGAACGGCAAGGTACGGCGCAAGCTTTCCGCGCGCAAGTCCTTGTACATATTCCCCTGCACAATAGGAAAGAGTGCCTGCTGCGGCTTGTCGTGGAATTTATAACAACGTTCCAACCACGCCGCGGTACGTTTCATTGCCGCCTCCGCTTGCGCATGGTTATATCCGTATTCGCTGCATTCGTCAAACGCCATGATAATATCCGCACCGAGATTTTGTTCTACCTGCATAGCTTTTTCGGGCGTGAAGAAATGCTTACTGCCGTCGATATTCGAGGAAAACTGTACTCCCTCGTCGGTAATTTTGTTTAATTTCCCCAGCGAAAACACCTGAAACCCACCGCTGTCCGTCAAAATCGGCTTGTCCCAGTTCATAAATTTGTGCAAACCGCCCGCCTTTTTGACGATATCGTCGCCCGGTCGCATATACAAATGATAGGTGTTGGAAAGGATAATTTGCGAGCCAGCCTCTTTTAAATCGCGCGGGAATACCCCTTTCACCGTCGCCTGCGTGCCGACGGGCATATAGACGGGCGTTTCAATGTCGCCGTGCGGCGTGTGCAAAATCCCCGCGCGCGCCCCCGTTTCTTCGTCCGTCTTGATTACTTCAAAGGAAAAAAATTCGTTGTTCAAGGTACATACCTGCCCTTTTTCGTCTTTCGCCCCCTATTATAGCATATTTTTTTTGGAAACGCAAGCAAGATTGCGTACCCTTTTTACGCACCCTGCTTTTTTAAGTTTTATGTTTTTATGCGGTATATTCACAAATTTTATACATTTATGCAGTGCTTTATGAGGAAAAAATATATTTTTTCCGTTTTCGATAGAAAAATGGTTGACTTATTTTTCTATACATTATAAAATAAGCAAACAAAAACAAAAACGCGTATGCGTTAAAAAAAGGAGAATAAATATTATGAGTATTAAAAAAGTTTTGGCATGTGCATTGGCAACGACGGCAGCATTTGCAACGATGAGCTTTGCAAGCTGCGGTAAAAACAAAGACACCTTGATTGTCTACACCGAAGCAGGCTTCGCGCCTTGGGAATTTACCGCTCCTGGCACGACGAACATTATCGGCGTGGATATGGAAATTGCAAACTATATCGCAAATAAATACAACTGGGAACTCAAAGTCGTAAACGGTCAATTCGACACGATTGTTGCGGGTATTAACGAAGACAACGCGCTTGGTATCGCAGGTATTTCGTACAGCGAAGACCGTGCAGAAGACGTAGAATTTTCTAAATTCTACTGGGGGGATGCATATCAGGCAGTCGTTTACAAAACGAGCGACAACCCCGTTTTGGTCGACGGCGAATTTGCAATTTCCAACTTTGAAGGCTCTAAGCTGGTATATCAAACGGGCACGACCAGCCAGATTACCGTAGCAGACAACGCAAGCACGTGGAACTATTCGGATACCGCAAGCTTCACGGAAGTTATGGTTGCATTGCAGGATATGAAGACGGCGTCGATTGAAGAATATCTTATCGTTGACTCGCAGGTAGCAGCACAGCTTACCGCAGAAAACGCAACGCTCAGCTACGCACCCATCGAAGGTTTGGAAGCAGAGCAGTACGGCGTTATCGCTAAAAAAGGCAACACCGACCTTATCGCAAAGGTAAACGCGGCACTTGACGAACTTCTCGCGAAAGACGAAAATGGCAAAAACCAAATTGAAAAATGGTTTGTTCAGTATTCCGCAGTAGAAGCTGAATAACCAAAGGAATATACGGTGCGCTCCGCCAAAGGCGGAGCGCATATCAATAAAAGGAAAAATCATGGGTTCATTATTTGAAAATTTTGACAAAAAGCTCCACGAGTGTTTTATTGAATACGACAGGTGGAGAATGTATTTACAAGGGTTACGCAACACCATAATTATTGCCCTTGGCGCATGCTTGCTCGGTTTTATTATCGGCATTATCGTTGCGTGTTTCCGCATTGCACCGAAAAAAAATCCCATTGTAAGAATTTTGGATTACATTTGTCGCTTCTATATCACGATTATTCGCGGTACGCCCGTTGTTTTGCAGCTGTTTATTAGCTATTTCGGGTTCTTCATGTTCCTGCGCTACATCGATTTCTTCGGCGTAAAAGACACAGATGCAATCTTCGTTGCCATTCTCACCTTCGGGATTAACTCAGGCGCGTATATGGCAGAAATCCTGCGCGGCAGCATCAATGCCGTCGACAAAGGGCAAATGGAAGCTGGCAGAAGCTTGGGCTTGAGCTGGACAAGAACCTTTATAAGAATTATCCTCCCTCAATCCTTTAAAAGCGCAATCCCCACTATGTTCAACGAATTTATTACCCTTATCAAGGAAACGTCCGTTGCAGGGTACGTAGGTATTCTTGACCTTACCTTAATCCGTTCGTACATATCTTTCCAAACCAACGAGCTCTTTGCTCCCCTGCTCATTATCGCGGCAATGTATTTGACCTTGGTTTTGATTTTGCAACAATTCCAGAAATTGATAGAACGGAGGTTGGCGAGAAGTGAACGATAATATCAAAACAACTAATGCAGAAACGCTGGATTGTTCTGCTCCCATCCAACCTATCCTTTCCGTTAAAAATTTGCACAAATATTTTGGCAAGTTGGAGGTATTAAAGGGCGTAGATATCGATATCCACAAAGGAGACGTGGTTGCCGTCATCGGCCCTTCGGGCTGCGGTAAATCTACTTTTCTCCGCTGTTTGAATAGATTGGAAGAGCCTACCTCGGGACGTATCGAATTTAACGGCGAAACCGTTTTCAAAAAGGAACGGGGCGAATGGAAAGCCGCGTGGAAAGCTTTGCAAGCGAAAAAAGGCACGGAAGGATACGACGAAACCGCAGTAAACGAGGCAAAACTCGCCTATAAAGAACTGCGAAAAAAGGAAAAGGCGACCGAAAAACAAATCCAACGAAATATCAATAAGCACCGCCAAAAAATCGGTATGGTATTCCAGCAGTTCAATCTGTTCCCCCACCTGACCATTTTACAAAACATAACGCTTGCGCCTATTAAATTGAAATTAAAAACGAAACAAGAGGCAGAACAAACCGCCATGGATTTGTTAAAGCGTATCGGTTTGGAAGATAAGGCAAACGTATACCCTTCCACCCTTTCGGGCGGTCAGAAACAACGTATCGCTATTGTGCGCGCGTTGGCTATGTCCCCCGACGTAATGCTCTTTGACGAACCCACCTCTGCACTCGACCCTGAAATGGTCGGCGAAGTGTTAAAGGTCATGACAGAGCTCGCCCACGAAGGTATGACGATGGTGGTCGTTACACACGAAATGGGCTTTGCCAAGGAAGTGGCGAACCGCGTAATCTTTATGAACGAGGGCGTAATCAAGGAAGAAAATTCCCCCAAGGAATTTTTTGAAAATCCCAAGGACGAGAGATTAAAAGATTTCCTTTCTAAGGTTTTAATGTAATTGCATAAATGCAAACAAAAAGCAAGGCAAAATTGCCTTGCTTTTTTATTTTTCAACAATCTAAAACATCAAAACGGCGGAGATGCGAGCAGTTCAAGACGCCGCGAGGGAGCGTACCGATTAGTACGTGACCGAGCGGCAACGCTGAAATGCGACGCATATACGTCGTTTATTCCAACTCAAACGCGCCGGTATACAACTGATAATACGTCCCTTTCTGTTCCAAAAGCTGTTCGTGCGTGCCGCGTTCGATAATTCTGCCGTGATCCAAAACCATAATCGCGTTGGCGTTACGAACGGTAGAAAGACGGTGCGCGATAACGAAAACCGTTCTGCCGTGCATCAGTTTATCCATACCGTCGTTGACCAATGCCTCGGTACGGGTATCGATAGACGAAGTCGCTTCGTCCAAAATCATAGCGGGAGCGTCCGCAACCGCCGCGCGCGCAATCGATAAGAGCTGTCTTTGTCCCTGCGAAAGGTTTGCTCCGTTGTTCGTCAGCATGGTATTATAACCGTCGGGCAAGCGGCAAATAAAGTCGTCCGCATTTGCAAGCTTTGCTGCCGCGATACATTCTTCGTCCGTCGCGTCCAAACGACCATAGCGGATATTATCCATAACTGTACCCGTAAACAAATTGGTGTCCTGCAAAACGATACCTAACGACCTACGCAAATCCTCTTTTCGGATTTTATTGATATTGATACCGTCGTAACGAATTTTACCGTCGGCAATATCGTAAAAACGGTTGATAAGGTTGGTAACCGTCGTTTTCCCCGCCCCCGTAGCGCCGACAAAGGCAATTTTCTGCCCCGGCTTTGCATACAGTGTAACGCCCGTCAGAACCTGCTTTTCGGGCACGTAGGAAAAGTCTACCCCGTCCATGACGATATCCCCTTTCAACTGGGTATACGTCGTCGTACCGTCCGCTTTGTGATAATGTTTCCAAGCCCAAATCCCCGTGCGTTCGGTTGTTTCCGTCAACACACCGTTGTCGTCGAATTTTGCATGAACGAGGGTAACGTACCCCTCGTCTTGTTCGGGCTGTTCGTCCATAAGGGTAAACACACGGCTCGCCCCTGCCATACCCATCGCAATCATAGACACCTGCTGCGAAGTTTGGTTGACGATTTGCGTAAAGTTTCTGGACATACCCAAAAACGCCACAATAACGCCGACGCCTATCACACCGCCCTTATCAAAGAGCAACGAACCAAAACTAACGTTTTTTGTGCTAAGCGCAAACAACGTTCCGCCCACAATCGCAATCAATACGTAGGTGATATTGCCGATATTGTTAAGGATAGGCCCCAACACGTTGCCGTACATATGCGCGCGCTCGCTGTCTTTAAAAAGCTTTTCGTTAAGCTTTTCAAAATCCTCTTTGGCGCGTTCTTCATGGGTAAAGACTTTGACGACCTTTTGTCCCTTCATCATCTCTTCCATAAAGCCCTCTTCTTCGGCAAGAGAGGTTTGTTGCGCAATCATGTATTTGGCACTGCCACCGCCGATTTTTTTGACAACGAAAGTCATTGCAAAGGTGGATACCAGCACCACAGCGAACAGCCAAAAACTGTAATACATCATTAACACAATCGTCGTAATAAGCGTCAGCGAACTGCTAAGCAAGGTCGGCAAGCTCTGTCCGATAAGCTGACGGGTAGCGTCCGTATCGTTGGTATACGTACTCATAATATCGCCGTGCGCATGCGTGTCGAAATATTTAATCGGCAATTTTTGCATTTTCGCGAACATGTCCGTACGCAAATGATACAGCATGCCTTGGGTCACCGTCGCCATGGTACGGGTATAGATAAACGACGCCAAAATGACTACGCCGTACACCGCAATCATCATGATAATCAAGCCTATCAATTTATCCTGCAGCGTCGCCGTCATGCCCCCGTTCAGTGCAGGCGTAATGACTTCGTCCACAACCGATACCATAAACACGGACGAAACCAAGCTTCCTATCGAACTGAGCGCAATACAAACGAGCGCAAGCACCATGCGCCATTTATAATAACGGAACACCGTTTTTAAAAGCCGTTTCAGCGTGCCTTTTTTTATCATACCCTTGGGCACGGGCGTACCGCGCCCGCGCATCGGACCTTTGGGCATTGCGGGTTTTCTCGTCGCTGCTTGTGCCATTACGCCTCACCCCCTTTGTTTTCGTCTTGCTCGCCTTTGGTCTGCGCCACATAAATTTCACGGTAAATTTCACTGTTTTGTATCAATTCACTATGGTTGCCGCAAGCTACGATTTTACCGCCGTCCAAAAGCAGAATTTTATCCGCACTCTCTACGGACGCCACACGCTGCGCGATAATAATTTTCGTCGTATCCGGGATTTCCTGTGCAAAAGCGTGGCGAATGAGCGCATCCGTTTTGGTGTCCACCGCCGACGTCGAATCGTCCAAAATCAACACTTTGGGTTTTCTAAGCAAGGCGCGCGCAATACAAAGACGCTGTTTTTGCCCGCCAGAAACGTTCGTACCGCCCGCCTCGATATAATGGTCATACCCGTCGGGGAACGAACGAATAAACTCGTCTGCCTGCGCTAGCTTGCATACTCGTTCAAGTTCCTCGTCCGTCGCGTTCTCGTCCCCCCAACGCAAATTTTCTTTAATCGTACCCGAAAAGAGCACGTTCTTTTGCAAAACAATGGAAACCTCGCGGCGCAGAGTATCCAAATCGTACTCTTTTACGTTGACGCCGCCGACGTATACCGCACCCTCCGTCGTATCATACAAACGGGGTATCAGCTGAATGAGAGTAGTTTTAGACGAACCCGTACCCCCTAAAATGCCTACTGTTTCGCCTGATTTTATATCCAAATCAATATCAGAAAGGGCGAATTTCGCCGCCTTTGCAGAATATTTAAAATTAACGTTTTCAAAACGGATAGAACCGTCTTTAACCTCTCTAACGCCGTTTGCAGGGCTGACGATATCCGCCTCCTCGTTTAAAACCTCCGCGATACGGCGCGCCGATTCAATGGACATCGACAGCATAACGAATATCATAGAGAACATCATCAGGCAAGACAGCATCTGTATTCCGTACGAAATAAGCGCGGAAAGCTGTCCTTTGTTAAAGCCATCGTATGCCGCCCAGTGCGTTTTATCCACGATTGCATACACCGAGAAGAACGCAATCAAGGTCGCCGCTACGTTGATGAAAAAGGTCATAATCGGGTTGTTGAGCGCAAGGATTTTTTCCGCTTTGGTGAAATCGTTTCTCACTTCCCCCGCCGCTTTTTCAAATTTCTCCGTTTCGTGTTCTTCACGCACGAACGATTTGACCACGCGGATACCGCCTACGTTTTCCTGCACAGAATTGTTCAGCGCGTCATACTTTTTGAAAATCTTTCTAAAAAACGGCATAACGTAGCGCATAATCGAAAACAAAATAATCGCCAGTACAGGTACAATCACCACAAAAATCCACGCAAGTTTCGGGTTGATGACAAAACTCATGATGATTGCAAATAAAAATTGCAACGGTACGCGGATTACGATACGCAAGCACATCTGATAGGCTTGCTGCACGTTGGTAACGTCCGTCGTTACGCGAGTAACCAGCGACGACGTGGAAAATTTATCGACGTTGGAAAAGGAAAATTTCTGCACTTTATAAAACAGGTCGTGGCGTAAATTTGCAGCAAAACCGCAGCTTGCCGTCGCGGCAAACCGCCCTGCCATAACCCCGCTGAGCATAGACAATATCGCCAAACCGACCATAATTCCGCCGTAAATCAAAATGCGTTGCATCGCCTGCCCCGAAGTAATCCCGTCTACGTCGATTTTTGTAATCATCATTGCCATAAAAAAGGGAATTAAACACTCGCAAAAGGCTTCTACCGCCATAAAAATCGGCGTGATTAGCGACGGTTTTTTATACTGTCGCACACTTTTAATCAGCGTACGTATCGTCCCCGTTTTCTTTGTGTTCACTTTCGACATTTTTCTTCTACCTCTTGTTAGCCATAGCCTTTAACAGGTTTATTTTATTCCTTTTTAGGAATAAAGTCAACTGTTACAAAATGAAATTCCCGCGCTTTCACGGAAATTTCATTTTTCACAAATTCTTCTATAATTTTCTTTCCTCTTTGCAAGTCAGATAGATAATTTGATACCGCTTGGCAAGCTCTTTAAGGAGCGCTTTTGCCCGCTCGGTGCGCCGATCGTCCAGATTGACAAACGGATCGTCGAAAATAAGCACGGGCGTTTCCCGTTGAAAAACCGCGTCCGCCAAAGCGATACGGGTGCAAAGTCCCACCAGCTCTTTCGAGCCCACGCTGTAATACCCCAAAGCTCTGTACGCGCCGCCGTCCTCATATACGGGCGTACCGTCCGCCGCAAAACGCAGCTTGTCCGCGCCGCCCAAAATGCTTAAGTAATACCGACAGCCCCTCTCCACAGGGTCGAGATACCGCGCCGCCATATTCTCCTTGGCTTTTAATAAAATTTCTCTTGCCGCCAAAATTGCACGGTGCCGCTTTTCAAGGCGTGCCTTTTCTTCTATCAAAAAGCCCTCTTCTGCAACCAACGCCGCTCTATCGTATTGCGCTTCCATGCTTTCGGCACGATTTATGCAATCGCTGCGCGTATTGACAAGCTCGTCCTTTTTTTCGCTCCAAGCCTGCTTTTGCGCCTTTAACGTCGACACGTCCCCCACCGTTTGGGTATCGAGCAAAGCAATCTCTTCTGCGGAATATCCCTGCAAACGAGTTTCGTACGCCAGCACGTCCTCCTCGCATGCCGTATAACGACTGATATTATCACGAAGTGTACCAAGCGCCGCGCGATAATCGTAAATTTCCCCAAAGGCAAAGTTGTGCAAGAAGTTTGCCACGCTTTGTTCTTTTGCCTGTATTTTAGCGGTCAATACCGTGCGTTCCCGCTCTGCCGCTCCTCTGTCCACATTATGTTCGCCTCCCGTAATTTCCGCAAGCCGACCTTTCAAAAGGGTCAGTTCGGCATACGTTTCGTCGTACAACCGCGCAATCTCGTCCTGTGCGCCCGTATCCTCGCTCTCGACCGTTACCACCCTTTCACGGCGGGGCAAAATCCACAAAAATCCAACCAGCATGCCGACCACGCCCACACCCAATAAGGACATACCCACTGCGAACATACTGCTTGTTAGCGCCGCACCAATAATGGCAACGACCACCGACAAAATCAAAAACCAGCGTTTGCGGCGGGTAACCTTTGGCACGATTTTTCTGCCCTTAGGCTTTTTCTCTTTCTTGTTCCCACGCTTTGCCAAAATCTCGTCGTACGAGCCAAGTGTCTTTTCGCAAACGGCAATTTTCGCACGCAATTCCCCCTCTTCCCCCGTAACAGGCAGAGAAAGCACCGTTTCCAATTCGCGTAAGCGTTCTTTCCATTGATACAGCTCGGCGACCGCCTCTTGCAGTCCGTCCACGTTCAACGTTTTCGGGTCGTGTGCGCCAAAAAAGGCACGCAACGAGGTCAATTCTACCCTTGCCGCCGTCAAGCGCGCTTGCATATCCTGCACCGCAGCCAACTCGTTACGACGGGAAATCAATTCTAATTGTTTTTCCAGCTCGTCTAGCTTTTTGTTGCATCGCAAAATATCCTGTTCCGCCTGCGCGGCTTGCGCACGGAGCTGGTTTGCACGCAATACGTTCCCGTCCCCGTCCGCTTTTTGGCGGGCAATCTCGTCTAAGCGTTCGTCAATTTCATCCAACCTTCCCTTTGCAGGTCGACGTTTTGCACGGAGCTTTTTGTCCGCCTCGTCCAGCTTTTGTAAAGCGCGTTGCGCACCCGTTTCCCCATTACCGCCGTTGCTCAAAAGAGCAAGCAAACGGGCTTTCATGTCCTCGGACACGCCCCCCGTTTCAATTTCGCCCTGCGGAATATACACGCTGCGGCTGTAGCTATCGGCATCCACACCGAACAAAATCTCGCCCAAGCGCTCTCCGCGGTCGCCAAAATCAAAGCATTGCATATTATTTTTATCGTACACCCGCGCCACGTCCTGTATCGGCGTTTTACCGAAAATGCGTTCTACACGGTACTGTTTACCGCCGCAAACGAACTGCAACGTTCCGCCGTACGTACCGCCCTGCCACGGTGCATAATGCACGCGGTCGTTTTCTTCCACCGCTTTTCCTCTGCCCGCTGGCATACCGAACACCATAAAGCGAATAAAAGCCGCCAGAGTCGTTTTTCCCCAGCCGTTGTCTTCCTTGATGACCGTTAAATCGGAAAAGGTAAAGGTTTGGTTGGTAAATTTCCCAAACCCCGCTATGTAACAGGAAAGTATTTTCATAAATCGATATCCTCCCCCGCAAGCGCTTTCAAACCCACGTCTAAAATCTCGGTGCGCTCCTCTTCGGTCAGGTTATACCTGCCCACCTCGCGCACGAATTCCCCGCGCTCGGACAAATCGTTTTTATACCGCTCGTAATCGATACGCACGCGGCTTTCGTCCACCACCTTTACGTGAAAAAACTGTTCGGATAAACGAGCCGAAAGTAATGATACGTCCTTACGCAAACCTGCCTCGTGATTGCCGCAAAGCATCAATTTAACCATATCCTCTTTTTTTGCGCCAGACAACGCAGACAAAGCCGCCGTCTCCACGTCATAATAGCTTTTACACGCCGAAATATCCGCACGGCAAAGCACCACGTCCCGCTTAGCAAGGGATATAAACTGCTCTCCCGCCAGCTTGCCGCCGCGCACGTCCAACAAGAAAAATCCCCGTTTTCCACACTCGTCAAAGCCCCTGCCCTCTAAACAACCGCAATAGCGATACCGACCACGCCCGTCCAACCGTTCGGCGGTCATCATCGGGATATGAATATGCCCAAGTGCCAAATAATCGATATGTTTGTTTTGCAAATCTTGCAAACGGATACTCTCCACGCCTTGCGTATGCGCAATATCCCCGTGCATCACCACGATATTAAACCTTTCGGGCAAAAGCCTGAGCGCCACATAAGCCTCCGCGCGCAGGTCGCAAGCGTCCATACCCGTTATCGCCACGTTTTCAGGCAGTTCGTAGCTGTGCCAGCCGTGGTTCTTAGAAAACAAATACAAATTTTTCGGCAAATTTTCGCCCGATAATACGTTTTTATCGTGATTGCCCGAAACGTAGAAAAAACAGGTCGGCGCGGCACATTCTATCGCGGTTAAAACGTCCGCACGCAGGGCAGAACTAGCCAATTTTTCATCAAACAAATCCCCTGCAAGCAAAACGGCTTGCACGGAATTTTCGCGCGCATACGTGCATAAACGGCGAAACCCGTCCACGATTTCCGCCTGGCGAAGTTTTGCCTTATCCGCAGGCAGCCCGCGCAAGGGCGAGCCCAAATGAATATCCCCCGTATGTATAATCTTCACACGCTTTTCTCCCATTTTTCTTTCGTTTTTTTATTATATCATAAAAAGTGAAATTTGTAAACCCTTCCCCGAAAATTCGTTCGTGATTTTACAGGGTTTTTTGGTATAAAAAAAGGGCGTGTCGCCCTTTTTCCTTTTTACTGTAATAAGATAAATAAAACAACAAACCCGACGATACAAACACCCCCGACAATCAGACGGATTTTGTTGCGTTTTTCTTTGTCCATAGGCACGTAAATATAATGTCCGCAGGTGGGGCATTTTCCGTTTTCCATCACCGTTTTACAGCGCGGACAATGCAATTTTTGCCCTCCGTCCTTTTTCGCTCTTACCGTTTCCTTGGTTTGCGGTTTTTCCTCTTTTACACTCTTCGTGTTTTCGTGCGCGGGCTTTTTTCCCCACATAGCCGCATCCATTTCCGCAATCATGCGGCGTTCCCGTTCTCTTCTGCTCAGCTTTTGTTTGTCTTTCTTGCTCATAAAAATCCTCAAAATAACGTTTCAAATACCCTTAATACGCTGTCCACTACCCGTCCGATTGCCGTGCGCTTGGTGTTTTCGGGAGTGCAAAGCTTGGAAAGAGCAAACGTTTCGTCCGCGTCCCGCTTTACCGCCGCCACCGCCTCTTTGTCCGTAAAATACACCGCGTTTTCAAAATGGAAATACAGACTGCGATAATCAAAATTGACCGTTCCTACTACCGCGTATTCGTCGTCGCAAACCATACTTTTGGCATGGAGAAAACCAGGCGTATATTCGTAAATTTTAATACCGTCTTTCATGAGCGACAAATAATTTGCCCGCGTTACGCGGTAAATCATCTTTTTGTCGGGCACGCCCGGCACGACAATCCGCACGTCCACTCCGCGCGCCGCCGCAAGCAACAATTCCGCGCGCAAAAAATCATCTAACACCAAATAGGGGGTAAATACGTAAATATACCGTTTTGCCCGCTGTATCATATCCGCGTAAACCACTTCGCTCACGCTGGTTTTATCCAAAGGCGAATCGTCATAGGGCTGTATCACTAGCCCACCCCCCTGCCCGCTATCCTCTTGCAAGGGGGGCAAGTACCAGTTTACGTCCTCTCTGTCCTCGCGAAAGGCGTTCCATATATAAAAGAACATATCCACAAAGGAGCGCACGCTATCCCCCGTGATTTTTATACCTGTATCTTTCCAATAGCCAAAGCGCTTTTTCTCGTTAATATACTCGTCGGCAAGGTTAATACCCCCCGTAAACGCCACTTTACCATCCACCACCATAATTTTACGGTGGTCGCGATTGTTCATACGCACAGCAAAAACAGGCACAACTTGGTTAAAAGGCATACAACGAATATTTTTATGCAGGCTTTCCAAATACCGATCGTACTTGGGCGGCAACGTCATCATACACCCGAAATCGTCGTAGATAATCCGTATCTTTACCCCTTGTTCCGCCTTTTGCAATATCTTAAGCAAAATCTCTTCCCACATCTTCCCGTGCGCGATAATAAAATAATCCAGCAGAACGTATTTTTCCGCACTATCCAGCGCACGGAGCATTTCGGGAAACATCTTTTCGCCGCTCTCGTAATAATCGACCGTACCGTTTGCGTAAGGCGGATAACCAAATCGTGTCAAATAACGGCAAAGCCCCGTTTCCTGCCCGATAGGATCCGCAACGCGGTTCTCGTTTGTTTCAAAAATTTCTATACGCGCTCGATCAATTTTTTTACGCATTTTCCGCGCAGGCTTTCCCTCGCCGTACAAGAGATACCCCGGAACGCCGATTACGGGTGCGAGCAATATCAATAAAATCCAGTTTAGCTTCGCTGCCAAACGGTCGGTTTTATTGATTAAATACAGCAGCATAACCAGCTCTAACGCCGCCATGACCGCCTGTAAAATTACGGCAAGTGGGGAATCATACACAATCAAATACGCCGCAAACACGTACGCTATCAACTGAAAAAGTACCAATATTAAAAAGATAAAAAAGCGGTTGTATAAATACAATTTATAACTGCGGTTGTTTTTTACCGTCCGCTCTATCCATTTCCGTTTTCTTGCGCTAAGTTTTTTCATGGTTCCCTTTCCTTATGGATTGCCCGTATCTTAGTATATCCAACCGCGCACAAAAACATTGTAACAATTTTTTTTACATTTGTCAATCTTTCTTGCGCGTGTCTATATATTATACCATTAGAGCAGTGTATTATCCTTATCCTACCACCCTATTATTGTTTTTATGCAAAAATTTGGTTAAAATTACGTAAAATTTTCTCTGTTTTCCACGCCAAGACTACCTCTTGAAAAAATTAGAAAAATTTTTAAACTTTTTTTCAAAAAACTATTGACAAATACATTTTTTTATATTATACTATAAGCAGTTAATGAAACTTAATCCTATTAAGTGCAAAAAATAAATTTATTGAGGTATTGATGATGAAATTTAAATGTTCGATTTGTAACCACGTAGTAGAAGGCGATAACGCACCCGAAGTTTGCCCCGTTTGCAAGCAGAGCGGCAAATTTGAAAAACTTCCCGTTTTGAAAGGCAGCCAGACGGAGGCGAATTTGCAGACGGCGTTTGCAGGCGAATCGCAGGCAAGAAACAAGTACACCAACTTTGCAAGCAAGGCAAAGAAAGAGGGTTTTGTTCAAATCGCAGCGATTTTTGAAGAAACGGCGAAAAACGAACAGGAACACGCGAAAATTTGGTTTAAGCTGTTGAACGGCGGCGAAATTTCCTCCACGGCAGACAATCTGTTAGAGGCGGCTCTTGGTGAAAACTACGAATGGACGGATATGTACGACGGCTTTGCGAAGACGGCACACGAAGAGGGCTTTGAAGATATTGCCAAATTGTTTGAAGGCGTAGCGGCGATTGAAAAGGAACACGAAGAAAGATACAGAAAGTTGCTTGCGAACGTTAAGGGCGACCTCGTATTCTCCAAGGACGGCGACGCTGTATGGCAATGCTCTAACTGCGGTCATATCGTGGTTGGCAAGAAAGCACCCGACGTATGCCCTATCTGTGCGCATCCTCAGGCATATTTCCAGGTAAGAGCGGAAAATTATTAATTGATTGTTCGGCTGTCCAAGGACAGCTAACAACATACAACCTAATAAAAAACTCCGACGGACGCCCCGTCGGAGTTTTTCTTTTATTTTTTCTTATAAATCAAAGGTTATTTTTTACAAAAGCGTCCAACACGCTTTCAGGGACGAACCCAAGGTTGTTTGCCACAGGTTTTCCGTCCTTGAATACGATAATATTCGGGATAGACGAAATACCGTATTTGATTGCCGCCGCCTCGCTATCTTCCTCGTCGATATCGATTTTGACAAACACCGCCTCGCCCTCGTATTTGTCCGAAATTTCTTCAAAGACGGGCGCGAGCATTCTGCAAGGTCCGCACCAGCTCGCCCAAAAATCACAGAACACAGGCAATTTTTCATTTGCAATCAATT
>JBGVQH010000122.1:0-4207 GCA_045127475.1 Candidatus Scatosoma sp. | reverse complement strand
CGAGCGTACGACGTCGGGTTCTATTACGCGCCCGTCTACCGTTACGTTTTTCACTCGTTTCGGATGCAGCATTTTCCCAATTTCGTTGGACGCGCTCTTGCCTACAATCAAAAAACGCGAAACTTTCATACCGCCGCCCGTACTTCCCGCGCATGCGCCTACGAACATAATAAGTACCAACAAAATTTGCGAGAACATGGGCCACAGCGCAAAGTTCTCCGTAGAAAAGCCCGTCGTGGAAACAATCGACGCGACCGAGAACGCCGAGTGCTTTAACGCCCCGCCAAAGGACGTGAGCGTGTCCGTTAAATATACGTTAAGGGTAACCGCCGTAATCGCCGCAACCACCAGTAACAAAAACACTTTGACTTCCGCCGTCAGTACTTCTTTCCATCTGCGTTTCCCAAGCATATAATAGGAGTTAAAGTTGATAGAAAACAGTAACATAAACACGGTAACGACAATTTGCAAATAGGAAGAATAGCCTGCAAAGCCGTCTGCCTTGATTGCAAATCCCCCCGTACCCGCCGTTGCAAACGCCGTATTGATAGAATCAAACAAGGGCATTCCGCCGCAAAGGAGCATGATACATTCTGCCACCGTCATTCCCGCGTAGATGGTATACAAAATTTTTGCCGTCGTACGCACCTTGGGAACGAGCTTGCTAACCGTAGGTCCAGGGCTTTCCGCTTTCATAATGTGCAAATTACGCGCACCGTTCAGAGGCAAAAATGCAATCATGAACACCAAAACGCCCATGCCGCCAACCCAATGGGAAAAGCTACGCCACATCAAAATCGATTTCGGCAAAGCAGCAACTTGCGCGCCCGTGGGCACAATCGTTGCGCCTGTCGTGGTAAAACCCGAAACAATCTCGAACAGAGCGTCAATATACGTGCCATACACGTCCGCGCCCGAAAGGTACAAGGGCAATGCGCCAAACAGCGATAACACGATCCAGCAAAGGGCTGTAATGACAATCCCCTCTTTAGCGTAGATTTCGTTGTTCGTCAATTTTTTTGAAAGGCAAAGTCCGCCCACGCCACCGCACAGCGCAATACAAAACAGGAAAACAAAAAATTCTTCTTCCCAGTACACCGCCGCCGTCAGCAAAGGCACAAGCAGGAATATCCCCTCAAACAGAAGTATCCAACCAAGGATACGACGAATTGCAGAAAAATTCATACGCTCACCTCAATACGTCGGCAATATCGGACAAGCCCACCGTTTTCGTAACGACGATCACGGCGTCGCCAGGTAAAATCACGTCGTTACCGCGGGGAATAATCACTTCGCCGTCGCGGAAGATGGACGCAACCAACACGTTTTCTTTAAATTTAAGCTGCGAAAGAGGGATATTGATCAGCGGTGCGTTTTCTTTGACGATGAACTCAGTCGCCTCTACCTTGCCCTCAATGATATTATACAGCGTTTCAATATTACTGCCCTGCGCGTTTTTCGTTGCGCGCACGTACCGCAAAATACTGTCGGCGGTAACGTTTTTGGGGGTGATGACCGTATCCAAATCCAACCGCTTAATCACGCTGTCATAATCGGTGCGGTTGATTTTTGTGATAATTTTTCCATCGTTCATTTCGCGCGCAAACAAAGAGAGCAAAATATTCTCCTCGTCCAAATTCGACAACGCAACGAACGCCCCCGCCTGCTTTACGCCTTCTTCTAAAAGGAGCTCCTTATCCGAGGGCTTGCCGTGGATAATATCAAATTTGGGGAAATCTGCCGCCAACTCTTCGCACAATTTTTCGTCCTTTTCCACAATTTTCAAGGAAATTCCCGATTTTTGCAAGATTTCGCAAAGATAATGGGTAAGCACGCCGCCGCCCGCAACCAAGACGTTCTTGACCGAATGCCCTTTGTAATTGATTTTTACAAAGAAATCATTCGCGTTTTTTACCGATGCTACAATCGATACTACGTCCTTTTCTGCAAACACGAAATCGCCGTTAGCAATATACGCCTCGTCGCCGCGTTCCACCGTACAAACCAACACGTTAACGCGGTATTTCATAATTACGTCCTTGACCGACATACCGATAATCGCATTGTCCTTAGGCAGACGGAATTTGATAAGTTCCACTTGCCCCTTGGCAAAGGGCTCAATTTTAATCGCAGACGGAAAACGCAACACGCGCGCAATCTCTTTCGCCGCCGCGTATTCGGGGTTGATGACCATTGCCAAGCCCAGCTCATGACGGAGATATTCCGCCTCGTCGCTATACTGCGGATTTTTCAGACGGGCAATCGTTTGACAATTCCCCTCTTTTTTTGCCACCATACAGCAAAGTAAATTCAGCTCGTCCGAGTTGGTAACCGCGATAAACAAATCGGTTTCTTTAATCCCCGCCTCAATCAACGTCGTGTGGGTTGCGCCGTTACCGACCACCCCCATTACGTCAATTTGCCCCGTGATTTCGTTGACCTTAGACGGCAGCATATCGATTACGGTAACCGCATTCCCGTCGTCATTCAATTTTTCGGCAAGCGTCATGCCGACCCTGCCACAACCTACTATAATTACGTTCATAATAAAATTTACTCCCGTTTATTTCTTTTTCTTTGCCAGTTTGCGAATGGACGTATGCCGTTCTTCCCCCGCAAACAATCTGGCAAGATTTGCATGGTGCGCACACCACGTTAGAATATTCAACGATAAAATCAGCATATACAGCCACACGATATACCCATTGATGGTGAATGCGGCATAACGGCGAAGAAATATCACCATTTGGATTATGCTAAACCCCGTAACCCCCAAAAGCGAGCCGAGCGACCCCCATTCCGTGAGGAAGATAAACAATACGATACCCAGCAGACAGCCGAACCCAATCAACGCCCACCAACCCCAGTCGCAAGGCAAGCAAAGCCAAAATAGTCCGAGCGTAGAGGCAATCCCCTTGCCCCCTTTAAAGCGCAGGGTGACGGGGAAGATATGCCCGATAATGACGAACACGCCGCAAAAATATCTGCTGACGTCGGACACGCGTACCAGCGTTTGGGCAAAATAGTAATCGCGATAGATAAAATAGCTGATTACCGCGGGAATACCCCCCTTAAACGCGTCGCAAAAAAAGGTGATGACGCCGATTTTTAAACCGAATTCTCGCGTCATATTCATTGTACCGGGATTACCGCTCCCGATTTTAGCGATATCCCGTTTTTTAAATTTAGATATCGTGCGGGCAAAATTGAAACAGCCGATAAAATAGCATACGACTGCCATTATTAAAAATTGCCACCAGTTTTGAGAAAAATCAATTACTTTCATAATAACCTGTCTTATAAAAGATGATTTGAAAGGCGTTGCCTTTCATGATTTGGCTTGCGCCATGATTTGAAAACCTACGGTTTTCAGGAATTGACGGATTTGCCGTCATTGCGGAATTATTGTATAACGGTCATTGCGAAGATACGCCACGAGATTGCCGCGTTTCACTCGCAATGACGGCGTGGCGTATCTGTGGCAATCTCATATAAATCTCAGCCACAAAGCAAAACAACGTTTTGCAATTCCTGCGGCAACGCCGTAATTCATGTCTATTAAACAATTCATGCGCCAAAGGCGCAATTCATTGCTTACTCTTCGTCCTTTTTCTCGCGCACCACAATCTTTATCGGCGTGCCTGTAAAATCGTACGCACGGCGAATGGTGTTTTCCAAATACCGTTGATAAGAGAAATGCAATAAGTCTTCCGAATTGACGTGCAAGACAAAGAGCGGCGGACATACCCCCACCTGCGACGAGAAGAACACGCGCATACGTCTGCCTTGATAGGAGGGCGGTTCTTGCAAGCGCACCGCGTCCCCGATAAGGTCGTTGAGTTCCCCCGTAGGCACTCTGAACGACGCATTGCGGTACACTTCGTCCACAGCGGCAAGCATTTTTTCCACACGCTGTCCCGTCTTTGCCGAGATATAAATGGATTTATAATAATCCATAAACTTCAAATCTTCTTTCAGCTTTTCTTCAAACTTATTGACGGTGTGGGTGTCCTTTTCCACCAAGTCCCACTTATTCATGACGATTACGGACGGTTTTCCCTGTTCGTGCACGTAGCCGATAATTTTTACGTCCTGCTCGGTCAACCCCTCCGCGCTGTCCACCACCAAAAGGCACACGTCGCTGCGGCGTACCGCGTCAAAAGCACGCATGTTGCTGTAATATTCCACGTCGTCGTCCACGTTCTTT
>JBGVQH010000121.1:0-9598 GCA_045127475.1 Candidatus Scatosoma sp. | reverse complement strand
GTGAAACGGCAGCTCCGCGCGATCCTCACAACCTCGAATCGCGAGCTGGCGGCGCATTGCCTCCTCGTCTACGCGGATACCCATGGAGGAAAGCTCTAATGCAATATCCAAAACGGGATAGTAAACGATGATATCTCCGTTGAGTGTCCAGTCGTCATAGTCGGGGGCTCTGCCGTCATGCGGCTTTCCGCTTTTCAGCGCACCGCCGATCTGCATAAGAAAGATCGCTCCGTATTCCTTTGCGGCACGGTATTCCCGTTCCTTTGGAGTGAGATCACCCCAACGGTCTTCAAGCTCCTGCGCCGTGAGAAAGGTGATCTCCTCAGGCAAAAGCTTTCCGATGAAGGAATATTCGTTCACGATATATTGCTCGGTGTGGCGGAGTGCCGCATAGATGCACCGAACCGTTTTGCGGAGTGTTTCTTCAGTCCTCTGTTCTTTTGTGATGATCTTTTCCCAGTCCCATTGATCCACGAACATGGAGTGAATGTTATCGGTCTCCTCGTCACGGCGAATGGCGTTCATATCGGTGTAGAGTCCCTCGTCGGGGGCAAAATCATACATCTTCAATACATGACGCTTCCATTTTGCAAGCGAGTGCACGACGACGGCGTCCTTGCCCGTTTCTTTTAAATCGAAGCGAACGGGGCGTTCGACACCGCTCAAGTCGTCGTTTAAGCCCGTGGTGGGGTCAACGAAGAGGGGGGCGGAAACGCGTTTTAAATTCAGGGCAAGACACAGCCTTTCTTCAAAAGTCCGTTTCAACAGTCCGATTGCCGTTTGCGTATCGTACATACCCAAATCGGATTTGTAGCCTTTCGGCACGATTACTTTGCTCATACTATGCACCTACAAAGTTGTGATTGAACATAGTATAACACATTGCTTTGCGGCTTGTCAACGAAATTATCACGTCAAACCCGCACGGCGTTAGAAAAAAGAAAAACGACCGCGGTTGCGGTCGTCAAGAAAAAGCGTTGTTTACAACCCCTGTTTTCGCCTTTCGTATAATTCTACCACGTCATAAGGGAAACTATCCAGCCCACAGAGAATAAATTCTTCCACGGTCAAATCGAAAAAGGCAGCGATTTTTATCGCCTGTATCATAGACGGAACATGCGTTTTATTCTCATAGCTAGACAGGGTTTGGTTAGGAACCCTTGTCATGTCGGAAAGTGTTTTTAAGGATAAATTACAATGCGACCTGATTTCGCGCAAGTTCTCCCCGAAAAGCTCGGCAAGCTGTTTTTCGTCTAAAGCCGCCGTATCGTCGTTTGTTAATTGCAAACGGTTGTCCACCACAAAAAATTTACTCATCTTACAAATATCTTACCATTATACTGGGAAAAATATTTGCATTCCCAGTATAATGGGTGTATAATATAAATGGAGAGGTGTAATATGGATAAATGGTTGGAAAAAATGTACGAGAGTTATTTGCAAGAGAAGTATCCTTTGCAAAATATGAAAAAGGAAGTAATGGATAAAGAATACGAAACGTATATATTTTTACATGAAAATTTGCCAAAAGATTTTAAAGCGCAATTTCGAGAATACGTTAAGCTGCGGGAAGAGAGGTGTAATTTGGAGGGGATGGCGGCGTACGAGAGCGGGTTTAAGGCTGCGGTTCAACTATTGTTGTCTTGTTTAAAGGAAAGTGGAATATAAAAATGGGGAGGGGTAGGAAAATTCTTAACCCTCTTTTTTTCTTCTTATCGTCTTAAAAGGAAAGAAAAACGGGTATATATGTAATGACTTTTTTATTTTTAGCAATTTGCGCGGGCGCATTTGGGATATTTTTTGGAAAAACGCGTTGAAAACGCTTTGATTTTTCAGGGAAATATTGTACAATATATAATGACGATAAAATGCCGTCTTATGGCGGTTTACCTATAAGGTAAAACTTGGGCTGTAAATCGGCAAAAAAACAAAACCAGAAAAAATAAATCTATCGGAGTTTTTAAGATGGGATTGATTAAATATTTGATGAGCGGCGACGCAAGACGCAGCTTGAAAAAGCTGAATAAAATGGCGGATCAGGTAGAGGCGTTAGAGCCTAAATACCAAGCCATGGACGACGAAACCCTGAAAGGGCAGACGGCAGTATTAAAGGGGCGTCTTGCGGACGGCGAAACGATGGACGATATTCTTTTTGACGCGTTTGCGGCTCTGCGCGAAGCGGCAAAGCGTATCTTGGGCATGCGCCATTTCCGCGTGCAAATTATCGGCGGTATCTGTTTGCACCAAGGCCGTATCGCGGAAATGCGTACGGGTGAAGGTAAAACGCTCGTTTCCACGCTGCCCGCATACCTCAACGCGCTCTCGGGGAAGAGCGTGCATATCGTTACGGTCAACGATTATCTTGCAAAGCGTGACGCGGAATGGATGGGTAAGGTCCACAAATTCATGGGCTTGACCGTCGGTGTGGTCGTGCCCGGTATGGAGGACGACGAAAAACGTGCGGCGTACAAGTGCGATATCGTATACGGCACGAACAACGAATTCGGGTTTGACTATCTTCGTGACAACCTGAAAACCGACCTCAATAAAATGGTACAGCGCGATTTGACGTTTGCAATCGTCGACGAGGTAGACTCCATTTTGATTGACGAGGCGAGAACCCCCCTTATCATTTCGGGCAAAGGCGAAAAATCTTCTGATTTGTACGTGCAGGTGGATAAACTTGTGCGCACGTTCACGGGCGGCTTTGACGACGATTTGAAAGAGGCGGAAGAGGCGGCAATTCAAGAAATGCGCGCCAACAAAAAGAAGAAGAAAAAGGCGGTTGTCGAGGACGTAGAAGAAGAGGAAGAAGAGTTTGTCGATTATACCAAGATGACCTTGGAAGAACAGGCAAATTACGAGGCGGAACAGGCGGAAAAGAAAGCGGCGGCTGCGGCGGCTGCGCCCGAGGGCAGAAAAGCCATGGCGATGGAGCGCAACTGGGATTACATCATCAACCGCAAGGACAAGACGGTAGAGCTCACCGACAGCGGCGCAAGAAAAGCCGAACGTTTCTTCCGTATCGACAATATCGCGGAAATCGAACATGCAGACCTTAACCACCATATTCAGCAGGCACTCAAAGCGCACAAGCTGTTTAAGCTGGACGAGGATTATATCGTAAATGAGGGCGAGGTTATTATCGTTGACGAATTCACGGGACGTCTTATGAACGGCAGAAGATATTCGGACGGTCTGCACCAAGCGATCGAGGCGAAAGAGGGCGTGGAAGTACGTAGCGAAAACAAGACGTACGCAACGGTTACCTTCCAAAATTATTTCCGTCTGTATAAAAAGCTGTCGGGTATGACGGGTACGGCAAAGACGGAAGAGGCGGAATTTAGAACTATCTATTCGCTGGACGTTGTGGAAATTCCCACCAATCGTCCTATCAAGCGTGTGGATTTGCCCGATATGGTCTATTCAACGGTCAACGGCAAAAAACGCGCGATTGTGGACGAAATTATGAAACGCCACGAAAGCGGTCAGCCGATTTTGGTGGGTACTTCGTCCGTTGATAAATCGGAAGAAATTTCCCGTTTGCTCAAGCGCAACGGCGTAAAGCATAACATTTTGAATGCGAAAAACCACGAACGCGAGGCGGAAATCGTTGCTCAAGCTGGACGCTACGGTGCGGTTACCATTTCGACGAACATGGCGGGTCGTGGTACGGACATCTTGCTTGGCGGTAACGCTGAATATTTGGCGAAAAAACGCCTTAGAGAAGAGGGCGCAAATCCCGAAGATATCGACCTTGCTATGAGTATGTACATCACGGACGTAAGCGACGAAATTGCCGCGCTCCGTGAAAGATACAAAAAGGTATACGCGCATTACAAGGCAGAAACGGATGCGGAAAAAGAAAAGGTCGTTGCGGCAGGTGGGCTTTGTATTTTGGGTACGGAACGCCACGAATCCCGCCGTATCGACAACCAGCTCCGCGGTCGTGCAGGCCGTCAAGGGGATATTGGTATGTCGGTATTCTTCCTGTCTTTGGAGGACGATTTGGTAATGCGTTTCGGCGGCGAAAGGATGAAAGCGCTGTACGCGTTCTTCAAAATTGACGAGGACGAATGTTTGCAATCGAGAATGCTCTCGCACGGGATTGAAAACGCACAACGCAATATCGAGGGTAGAAACTTCGGTATCCGTAAAAACGTCTTGCAATACGACGACGTTATGAACAAGCAACGTTTGGTTATGTACGAAAACCGTATGAACGTTTTGCGCGGTGAAAACGTACACGAACAGGTGCTCAAATATATCCCCGATTACGTAGTCGAAACGGTGGCAAGCGTTGTGAATATCGACGCCATGCCCGAGCTTTGGAACGAGGACGAGCTGAACGCGGCGTTAGAGGCAAAAGTATTGCCCGAGGGTACGAACTACGTTACGCGCGAACGCTTGATGAAGTGGGATTACGAAACGGCAATCCGCAAGATTTCTAATAAGGTCGAAAAGGAATACGAAAAGAAAATTGCCGAGCTCAAAGAACAGGGCGTAGACTTCTCGCAGATTGAACGCCGCGTGCTCCTGATGACGGTAGACAGAAACTGGATTGATCATATCGACGCGATGGATCAGCTCCGTAAGGGGATTTCCTTGCGTGCGTACGGACAGGTAGACCCCGTCATTTCGTACAAGAAAGAGGGCTTTGACATGTTCGAGGAAATGGTGGAACGTATCCAGCGTTCGGTTATTAGCGTCCTTTTAAAGGTCAAGGTTGAAATGCGTCCTGCGCCTATGGCTCAGCCCATGCAGGTAAGACCGATCGGCGCACAGGCACAGGCAAAAGCGCCCACTGCGGCTGCAAACGCTGCGCCCGCGGCTGCGAACCCTATGCGTTTCCGTCGTCAGATGCCCGAACCCCTTTCCAACATGTCGTCGTTTAAGGCGGCGCAGGCGGCAAACAACGGGACGAGTGAGAAGAAAGATAACGAATAATCTGCAGGTAAAAGGATAGAAAGAGTATGTTCAAAGCAGGCGATTACAGATTAAAAGTGCAAGGCATGCGCGCGACGCTCAAAGAGGCGGAATACGCCTTAGATATCGAGCATTTGCGCCCCCGTTTGGCGGAATTAGAAAAGGAGCAGGAAAAGCCTGAGGTTTGGCAGGATATGGAAAAATCCACCAAAATCGGCAAGGAGATATCCGCACTCCGCAATAAAATCAACGCGTATGAAAATGGTGCGACGGCGTTATCCGACGCGGAAGACGTGATTGATTTGATTGAGGAAACGGAAGATGAAAGCTTGATTCCTGAACTGGACGAAATGTTAAAAAACGCGGAAAAGGATATTGAGGATATGCGTATCCGCGCCATTTTGAAAGGAGAATACGACAATCACAACGCCATGCTTTCTCTGCATGCAGGCGCAGGCGGTACGGAGGCATGCGACTGGTGTCAAATGCTGTACCGTATGTACAACCGCTATTGCGAAAAGATGGGCTTTAAGGTGTCCGAGCTGGATAGAGAGGCAGGGGACGGTGCTGGATTAAAGAGCGTTTCTTTCCGCGTAGAAGGCGAAAACGCATACGGGTATTTAAAAGCG
Source organism: Candidatus Scatosoma sp. (assembly GCA_045127475.1). Classification (GTDB taxonomy): domain Bacteria; phylum Bacillota; class Clostridia; order Christensenellales; family Borkfalkiaceae; genus Scatosoma. The sequence goes on along the minus strand of JBGVQH010000121.1, from coordinate 4,043 downwards.
GAAATGGGGGTACACCGCTTGGTGCGCATCTCGCCGTTTGACGCCAACAAACGCCGTCAGACTTCCTTTACTTCGCTGGAAGTTATGCCTGAGGTAGAGGACGACAACGAAGTAGAAATCAACGACGACGATATCCGTATTGATATTTACCACTCGGGCGGGGCAGGCGGTCAAAACGTTAATAAGGTTGCCTCTGCCGTGCGTATTACCCACTTCCCGACGGGTATCGTGGTACAATGTCAAAACGAAAGATCGCAGCTCCAAAATAAGGCTATGTGTTTTGCTATGCTCCGTTCGAAACTTTTGGAAAAGAAGATTGAACAGCGGCAAGCGGAAGCGGCGGCAATGAAAGGGGACGTGAAGAAAATCGAGTGGGGCGCGCAAATCCGCTCCTACGTGTTCTGTCCGTATACCTTGGTAAAGGACCACCGCACGGGCTTTGAAAAAGGGGACGTGCAGGCGGTTATGGACGGCGAATTGCACGGCTTTATTATCGATTATTTAAAGAAATTTTAACAAAAAACAAAATAGCGGTGGCGTTTGCCGCCGCTTTTAACAACAGGTTTTGCTATGTATAATCCCTTTGAAAAACTTGATTTGAATAAGGAAGAGCCGATTATTCTCGGTATTGAAAGCTCGTGTGATGAAACGGCGGCGGCGGTGATTCAGGGCAGAAAAATTCTGTCCAACGAAATTGCCTCGTCGGCGTCTGTGCAGGCGCTTTTTGGTGGCGTTGTGCCCGAAATCGCCTCGCGTGCGCATACCGACGCGGTGGCGCAGGTCGTTGAACGCGCGGTAAAAAACGCGGGGATAACTTATGAAGAAATTGACGGGGTAGCGGTAACTTACGGCGCAGGATTGTTAGGGGCACTCCTCGTTGGCGTGTCCTTTGCCAAGGCATTTGCGTACGCCTTGAACAAGCCGTTGATTGCCGTTAATCATATCCGTGGGCATTTGGCGGCGTCCTATCTTTCTTCGCCCGACTTAAAACCGCCTTTCGTAACGTTGCTTGCCAGCGGCGGGCACACGGCGGTATTATACGCGAAATCAGAGGCGGAATTTGAAATTTTAGGGGCTACGCTCGACGATGCGGCGGGTGAGGCGTTTGACAAGGTGGCGCGCGTGCTTGGCTTAAAATATCCCGGTGGACCGAATATTGAACGGTGCGCGTTGGACGGCGAGGCGAACGTGCCTATGCCCAAGATGTTAAAAGGGGGCGGTGGTTATAATTTTTCGTATAGCGGATTAAAAACTGCCGTTATCAATTATTGCCATACCAAAGAACAAAAGGGCGAGGCATATTCTAAGGCGGACGTGGCGGCGTCCTTTCAAAAGGCGGCGGTTGACGTTTTGGTGGAAAAGACGATGGACGGTGCAAAGGAAAAGGGTGTCAAAGTGATTACCGCAGGCGGCGGCGTAGCGGCAAACACCTATCTTCGCGAAAGTCTGCAAGCGGCGTGTAAGAAAAATGGTTTGCAGCTTGTTTTGCCCGAAAAGAAATACTGTACGGATAACGCGGCAATGATTGCGGCGGAGGGCTTGGTGCAATACCGCCTTGGCAATTTTGCGGACATGACGTTGACGGCAAAAGCGTCCATTCCCTTGGCGGCGACCTTGGAAACGGTGCAAAGTCGCCGCGCGAAAGAGAAAGAGGTATAACCATGTGGCATGCGATAGAACATTTTTTTCACGACGCGGGGCATAATCTTTTGCACGCGTTGGAGCATACGTGGCCGTTACTTCCCTTTTTGTTCGTAATTTATGCGTTGATGGAGCTGTTGGAAAGCAAAGCGGATTTACAAAAGGTAACGGGGCTTGGTGGCAGATTAGGGCCGTTGGTTGGCTCGGCGACGGGGCTTGTGCCGCAATGCGGCTTTTCCGTAATGGCGGCAAAGCTGTTCGAGCGGAAATATATCACGATAGGTACGTTGCTTGCAATTTTTATGGCGAACAGCGACGAGGCTTTTATCATTATGATTTCGTCGGGAGAGGGTGCAGTTTGGCTGTTGCCTCTGCTCTTATCCAAGGTAGTAATCGGCGTGGGCGTTGGGTATGCCGTGGACGGCGTGTTGCGTTTATTTGGGCGTAAGCAGACCTGTGTGGAAATGCCCAAAACGGAAAACGGCGCGCCTGAAAACACGCGCGAGATTTTTATGCAACGGTATATGGACGAAAAGGACGTGCAGGTCAACTGCTCGTGCGGAAGACGGCATGACAACGACGGCGCGTGGAAAAATTATCTGCTCTATCCGCTGTTGCATACCTTAAAGGTTGGGGCGTTCATTTTGCTGGTGAATTTTGTACTCGGAACGATTATGCACGAGGTTGGCACGCAAGCGTTTGTCAGTTATATGCAGAAGAACCGTTTTTTACAGCCGTTTATAACCTGCGGGATCGGGCTGATTCCCAACTGCGCGTCGTCGGTTGTTATCACCGAAACCTTTTTGGGCGGCGGTATTACGCTCGGTTCGTGCGTGGCGGGGCTGTGCGTGAATGCGGGCATGGGTTTTGTGGTATTGCTCCGCAACGTGCGGCAATGGAAACGCAATTTTGCACTAATTGGGGTTTGCTATGGTATTTCGGTGGCGGTAGGTCTGCTGTTTAATTTGGTGTACCCGATTTCCGTTTCGATTGTTTAAGGTGGGCGGGTTTTGCGGTATATATAAATAAGGAACTCTTGAAAAGGAGAAAAAATATGCAAGAAGTACAGGTTAAGGGTTTGGAAAACGGTGCGCTGTGCGTGGCGCTTTCGGGGGATATTGACCTTGGAAACGCGGACGAATTTTACAGCGAGGTGATGACGGCGTATAAGGAAACGCCCGCAAACGTATGCTTTGTTTGCGACGAGCTGAACTTTATCGACAGTACGACGCTGGGTACGTTTGTAAAGATTTTGAAGAACGTCAAGGTGGACGGGTTTGGTATGCGTTTGGTTGGGCTGCAGGCAAAGATTAAAAAGCTGTTTTTGATTTGCGGCTTGAACGCCATTATGGAGCTCGAATAATATGGAAAAATTTTCGGTTACGTTGCCCTTGACGGGCGAATATCTTACGACGGTACGTTTGACGACGGGCGGGCTTTGCGCGTTGGTCGGGTTTGACGTGGACTCCGCCGAGGATTATAAGGTGTGCGTTACGGAAAGCTTGCTGATTTTAAAACGCAACGGTTTTTCTTCTGCAACGATTGAATTTTCGGTAGGCGAGGCACTCGCTTGCCGTGTGCTTGGCATGGAAGAAAATGGCGAACAGGAAAACAGTTTTGAGGACGAGATTTCCCGTGCGCTCCTTTCCGCTCTGGTGGGCGAAGTGGAATTTATCAAGGAACAAGACAAGATTGTGGGGATTGCATTTGCGGGCTAAGTGATGACGGACGAGAAGATGACGGAGCTTTTTAAACGGTACAAAGAGACGGGCGACGTTGCAATCCGCAACGAGATTGCCGAAAAATATCTCTACATAGCCGATATCCTCGCAAAAAAATTTGTAGGGCGGGGCGTGGAGTACGACGATTTAAAACAAGTGGCGTCGTACGCGCTTTTGCGTGGCATCGACCGCTTTGACCCTGACCTTGGTATGCAGTTTACAACCTTTATTACCCCGACGATTACGGGCGAGATTAAAAATTATTTCCGTGATAAATCGAGAATGGTGAAATTGCCTAGACGGCTGGGGGAATTAAGCGCAGCCGCAAAGAATTTCTCTGCCGAGTACGAAACGCAACACGGCGAAAAGCCCAAGCTTTCGGTGATTGCCAAGCAGCTTTCCGCGACGGAAGAAGAGGTGGTAAAGGCACTGGAAATCGGCGGTATGCTGTCATTGGACGGCATGATAAGCAGCGAGGACGACAACGAAAATAAATCGCTGTACGGTTTACTTGCCACGGGAGAAGAGCGTTACGAGGAATTTGAAACGAAAGAGGCGTTGGCAGCGGCAATGCGCGATTTTTCGGATACGGCAAAGCTGTTGATACAATGCCGTTACGTAGACGGCTTGTCGCAGAGTGAAACGGCAAAACGCTTGGGCGTTTCGCAGATGTTCGTTTCC
>JBGVQH010000120.1:0-6075 GCA_045127475.1 Candidatus Scatosoma sp. | reverse complement strand
TATGTCGATTGTTGCCCGAAAAATTTGCCAACCACGAAAAAAAGGCGTTTACCGTTTCCGCAAAGGAAAAAAGCTTTTACGAAAAGCTGAAAATCAGAAAATGGAAGGACAAAGTCCCTGAAATCGGGCATTTCACTGGTTTTAGGAAAAATAAAATTGCCGACCCCAAGAGCGTAGAATATCTCGAACGGTTTTTGTTAGAGGCATGCTATGGCGAGTTGGGACATTTTTGGTCGTTGTTTTTTGGGTTTTCGATTTTACTACTCGGGTTTCTTCCGTTCTTCCCGACTATGAGCCTGTGGCTGGCGATTTCGCTCCCCGTGGCGATTATCAAAATCTTTTTAAATTTGCCCTCGCTGTTTATTTTGCGATATAATTCCTACAAATTAGAAATTTTGCGCAAGAGTAATTTAAAAAAGCAACAGCGCGCAAAACAGCGGACGGAAACGGTTGTGGAGGTTTTGTCGGAAGTGGCGGTTGCCGATACGGCGAAACAAGGGGCGTAAAAGAGCGAATAAAACGCCGAATTACGCGTTCATCAAGACACGTATGGGGGGATTTTGTTTTATAATAACCAGCCGAGCGTGTTAAAAAATAAAAAAGGAATGAAAACGTTACGGGATACCGTGGCGTTTTTTTTGCTAAAAAATAAAAAATTAAAAAAAATTCGCCAAAAAAAAGGAAATCGAAAAGTTTTGTCGAATATATTATTATAATAATATATTTTTGGGTATAAATAAACAAGCGGGGCAAAATCTCAAAAAAGGGGGAATACCGTCATGGACGAAAAAGAATATTCTTGCGTAAGAGAATGTGTTTGTGCACAAGAGGAACTTTTTTTATCGCCGTATGCAAAGCGTTCTGCGGATACGTTAGGTAGGGCGCGAGAGGAAAAACGTTGCGACTTTCGTACCGATTTCCAACGCGACCGCGACCGTATTATTTACAGTAACTCGTTCAAACGCTTAAAAAACAAGACGCAGGTCTTTTTCGCCCCCGAGGGCGACCATTATATCACCCGCTTGACGCACACCCTCGACGTGTCGCAAATCGCCCGTTCTATCGCCCGTTCACTCTCTCTCAATGAGGACTTGGCGGAGGCGATTGCGCTTGGACACGATTTGGGACATACTCCGTTTGGACACGTGGGCGAAAGGGTGCTGGCAAAGCTTTCTTCGCGGGGATTTATGCACAACGAGCAATCTCTGCGCGTGGTGGACGTGATTGAAAAGAACGGCAGGGGTTTGAACCTGACGCAGGAGGTCCGCGATGGGATTTTAAACCATAAGAGCTCGGGTAAGCCGTCCACCTTAGAGGGACAGGCGGTGTCCCTCGCCGACCGTATTGCGTACATCAATCACGACATTGAGGACGCCATTCGGGCGGGGATTTTAAAGGCGGAGGATTTACCTCAAGACGCGGTGGCGCTTCTTGGTAACGCGACGAAAACGCGTATCAACACGGCGATTGCGGACATTTATAAAACGTCGCTGGGACAACCCTACGTTAAAATGTCGGACGAGATTATGCAGGCGACCAACCGTCTTCGCTCGTTTATGTTTGAGCGTGTGTACGAGTTGGCAAATAAATCGATACAGGAACGCTCGGAGCGTATGCTTACGCAGATGTTTGAATATTTTATGGCACACGTGGACAAATTGCCCCAACCGTATTTACAGTTGTTAGAACGCGACGACAAAGAACGGGTAATTTGCGACTATTTATCGGGTATGACTGACCGATACGCAATCGGCGTATTCGAGGGATTGTTTATTCCCGCAACGTTTTCGATAGGAGGTGTAACGTGAGTAACGCAAAAGGCTTAGACGCCGAATTTATGCGAATACTAAAACAGAAAAACGATATTGTTGAAGTGTTGCGCGGTTACGTTGCGCTGGACAGAAAAGGCGGAAATTATTGGGCGTGTTGTCCATTCCACCACGAAAAAACGCCGTCGTTTGCCGTGAATGAGGGGGAGCAGTTTTACCATTGTTTCGGTTGTGGCGTATCGGGCGACGTTGTGCGGTTTGTGCAAGAAATTGAAAGCACGGATTTTATCGGCGCGGTACGTATTTTGGCGGCGCGGGCAAAGATGACCGTGCCCGAGGGGGATTACGACACCGAAGAGGCGGCAAAAAAGAGAAAAAAACGGGACGTATTGGTCAAAATTTTGCGAGATACGGCGCGGTTTTATCTAAACAATCTTTACAGCGGCGACGCGCGTGCGGATAAATATCTGCAATATATCGCAGGGCGCGGACTTTCCCCGACTACGGTAAAAAAATTTGGGCTTGGTGCGTCGCTGGATTATAATTCCTTGCCTGAATATCTATTTGCAAAGGGTTATCACCGCGAGGACTTGTTGGATAGCGGCGTAATTTCCGTCAACGAAAAGGGACGAGCGTACGACGCGCAGGGAGAACGGTTGGTTTTTCCGATTATCAACGCCTTTGACGAGGTTGTGGCATTCAGCGGCAGAAAACTGGAAAAGGTGAAATTCGGTAAATACAAAAACACGTCGAGCACTATGCTTTATGACAAGAGTAAAACCTTGTACAACGTCAATCTTTTGAAAAAGCTCAAACGGGAAAAGCCGATAGAAGAGGTGATTTTCGTCGAGGGGCAAATGGACGCCATTTCGTTGTATCAGGCAGGCTTTACCAACGTTGTGGCTACGATGGGTACGGCGCTCACCAAGGACCAGGCGCGGCTCGTCAAGCGGTATACGGATAAAATCCTAATCAGCTACGACGGCGATTTTGCGGGGCAAAAAGCGGACGTGCGCAGTTTGGATATTTTAAAAGAGGCGGGCTTGGACGTGCGCGTAGTGCCGATGCCCGAAGGGAAAGACCCCGACGAGGTGGTGCGGCAAAGTGCGGAGGCATACCAAAAATGTTTGGACGAGGCTATGCCCGTTATCGACTACCGCCTGCACGCCTTAGAACGGGGGTATGATTTGTCCCGTACGGAGGACAAGCGCAAATACGTGGCGGCGGCGCTGAAAATCGTAAAAGAGGCGGAGAGCGAAAGCCTACGCGAAGAGCTGCTGAAAAAGCTCCGCGATAAGACGGGTATTACCTATCACGCGTTGGAGCGGGATTTGCAAAACGTGAAGAGCGAACCGCAGCAGACGGACGACGTGCCTTTGCAGGAAAAAATTTCCGAGGTGGCGTCGGGGTCGGACAAGAAACAAAAGGCGCTCCGCTTTATTTTGGCAGCAAAGCTTTTTTCCGCTCCGTATGCAAAAGAGTTGGCGGTGTGCGAGCTGCCCTTGCATGACCAAACGCACGTCGTGATTGCAAATTATATCACCGAGTGCGAAAGAAAGGGGGAGCGGGTACGTCCGAGCGAATTGTTTGAGCTTTTGGACGAGAACTGCGTAGAATTTAACGCCATTCTCGATTTAAATTACGGGGACAAGCTGACCGGCGAGGTTGCCGAACGGTTTTTCACCGACAGCGTAAAGACTTTGCGGTTGGAGGCGGTGGAGGAAGAGGTAGCGAAATGCAACGCGGCATACGCACAAGCCACCGAAGAAAATCAACGCAGAGAAATAGCGAAACGGCTGAGCGAGCTGATACAAAAACGTAACAAAATTAAAAAGAGTTAAAAAATATTTCGGTATAAACGGAGGATAAAAATATGAACGTATCCGAGCAAAAATTGAACGAACTCATCGAAAGCATTATTAGTGATTACGGCAAAAAAGGCTGTATTTCTAATAACGCGCTTTGCGACGTCGTTGAAAAGATTGATATGGACGCGACGCAGATGGAACGGGTATACAAGGCGTTGGAAGAGGCGGGGGTTCAAATCGTTGACGAAGAACAGAGGGATAGAGAGCTTTTTGAACAAGCGCTTTCCGATATCGGCTTGGACGACCCTGTCAAGATGTATTTGAAAGACATCGGTCGTGTGCCCTTGCTGTCTGCGGACGAGGAAGTCGACCTTGCAAAACGTATGGCAGAGAACGACGTTGCAGCGAAAAAACGTCTGTCGGAGGCAAACCTGAGATTGGTCGTTTCCATTGCAAAGCGTTACGTTGGGCGTGGTATGCTCTTCCTTGACCTTATTCAGGAGGGCAACCTCGGGCTGATGAAAGCGGTGGAAAAATTCGATTATCAAAAGGGCTTTAAATTCTCCACGTATGCGACGTGGTGGATTCGTCAATCGATTACCCGTGCCATCGCTGATCAAGCGCGCACAATTCGTATTCCCGTACACATGGTGGAAACGATTAACAAACTGACGAGGGTGCAACGCGTATTGTTGCAGGAACTCGGACGTGAACCTACGCCTGCAGAAATTGCAGAGAAGATGGGGGTAACGGAGGACCGCGTGCGCGAAATTCAAAAGATTGCGCAGGACCCCGTTTCCTTGGAAACACCGATTGGTGAAGAAGAGGACAGCCACTTGGGCGATTTTATCGAGGACGAAAAGACGACGACGCCCAGCGATTCGGTGGCGTTTACTATGCTGAAAGAACAGCTTTTGGGGGTTTTGGATACTTTGACGCCTCGCGAAGAAAAGGTGCTGCGTTTGCGTTACGGTATCGACGACGGCAAGCCCAGAACTTTGGAAGAGGTGGGCAGAGAGTTTAACGTTACCCGTGAACGTATCCGTCAAATCGAGGCGAAAGCGCTTAGAAAGCTCCGCCACCCCTCGCGCAGTAAGAAATTAAAAGATTTCTTGGATTGATCGGTTTGCGTAATGGGTTACGGAAAGCGTATTGATACGTTGTGTTCGCTACTCGTGGCGGCAGATACCTTTGCCGACGTGGGGTGCGACCACGGGTATTGCAGCGAATATATGTTGAAAAGCGGGCTTTGCAAGCGTGCGATTTTGTCCGATATTAGCAAGGGTAGTCTTGCAAAGGCGGAAAGCTTGCTTGCACCCTATATCCGCGGCGGCATCGCGGTATCGGTGCTCGGCGACGGCTTTAAGGGCGTGCCCAAGGATACGGACGAGGTATTGATTGCCGGCATGGGCGGCAGCGAGATTGTGTCCATTTTGTCCGATAAAGAATTTGGGTTTATCCCCAAGCGTTTTGTTTTCCAACCGATGCACGACACGGAAAAGCTCCGTCGGTACTTGGTGGAAAAGGGCGGATATATCGAGCGGGATTTTACCTTTGAGGACGGAAAATTTTACGACGTTTTGGTAGGGCATCGTGCAGACGGGACGGACGGAAAACAATCGTATACGGACGGGGAGTTTGCGTTTGGTAAGGAAAATTTGGCGACGATGCCTGCGGCGTTTGTTAAGCGTATGAAAAAACTGCTTGGCAATATCGAAAAGTATTTGGCGCAGCCCAACCTGCAAACGGAAAGCCGCATAGAGCTAGAAAATCGTAAACGGCAGTTACAAGGAGTGTTAAACGGTGAAATTAAGTGAGATTTATAAAATCGCTGACGAGATTGCACCCAAGCGTTTCAGCGACGAATATTGCGCGCGCTACGGCGCGTATGATAACAGCGGTATTCTCGTAGATGCGGGTGAGGATATCAAGGGGGTTCTGTTCACGCTGGATTTGACGTTTGCGGCAATCGAGCGGGCAAAAGCAATTGGGGCGAACTTGATTTTATGCCACCACCCTGCCATTTACGGAAAGATTTCCGACGTGCGCATAGATGACGAGCGTTTGACGGGGAGCAAGATTGTACAATGTTTGCGGGCAGGAATATCCGTGATTGCGATGCACTTGAATTTGGATACGGCGGAGGGAGGCATTGACGATAGCCTGATGCAGGGCGTTGCTTTGGCTGCGGGGGAAAATTTCCCGATTGCAAGCAGCGTTATGCACCCCTTGGAAAAGGGTGGGTACGGTAAAGCGTACGACTTGCCCAAAATTTCCGTGCAAAAGCTTGCGGAAAACATGAAAAAAGAGTTTTCGTCTAGCCGCGTGCTGTGTTACGGCGGCGAAAAGGCGGTAAAGCGAGCGGTAAGCTGTTGCGGTGCTGGCGCTGACGAAGAGAGTATTCTCTTTGCAGCAAAGGCGGGCGCGGACGTGTTTATTTCCGCGGATTTTAAACACCATTTGCTGGGTTTGGCGATGGAAAAGGGTATGGGCGTAAT
>JBGVQH010000119.1:0-2299 GCA_045127475.1 Candidatus Scatosoma sp. | reverse complement strand
ATTTCAATTATGGTCAACGAAGAGGATCACCTGCGAGAACAATACATCTGCAAGGGCTTTGACCTGTTCAAGGCATACGAGCGTATCAGCGGTATCGACGACGCCTTGGCTGGCATGTTCGATTTTGCGTTCGACGATAAGCTGGGGTATCTTACCGCTTGTCCTAGTAATTTGGGGACGGGTATGCGTGCGTCGGTGATGATGTTTTTGCCCGGGCTGGTATGGAGCGGCGAGCTGAAAAAATTTCTGCCTGTATTAAAGGCAGGGGGCTTGACGGTGCGCGGCTCGTTCGGGGAAGGCACGGGCGCGGAAGGGTACGTATACCAGGTGAGTAACGAGCGAACCTTGGGCATGTCCGAACGGGAGATTTTAAGCGAGATGGTGCGCATGACCATGACGCTGTGCGATTTGGAAATCCGTGCGCGGGAAAAAATGTTAGAAACCGCCGAAACGCAAATCCGCGATCGGTGCTTGCGCTCGTATGGGATATTGACGAATTGTGCCGTTCTTAGCTGGTCGGAATTTTTAGACCGCATGGCGGACGTGCGTTTGGGCGCGGCGCTCGGCTTTTTCGAGGTCAAGGACAGAAAACGCTTTGACGAATTTATGGACGATATGCGCCCCACGGCGTTCCGCGTGAACAACGCCTTGGTGGGGGAGAGCGAAGAATTTTGCGATATGCTCCGCGCGGAGACGGCGTCGGGTGCGTTGCCTACGCTGGTGCGGGCGACGAGGCGCAAACGTTAAGATAGGAAGAAAATAAAAACGAAAGGGGACGGGTATGTATCCTTTGTCGAGTTGGACGGAAAATTTCAGAAAAGCAATGTCGCTTGCCAACATGGCTGCGGCGGAGATTGTCGATACCTATTTTATCGGTAGCGAGCATTTTATTTGGGCGTTTTTGAATTTGCCCGATTGTCAGGCGTATAAAATTTTGACGGCGTCGGGCGTGACCAAGGAGGGGTACGAGGCGAAGTTCCGCGCGGGCGTGGACGCGTCCTATCACGGCAACGGCATGACGCCAAACACGCAAAAGATGTACGATCGCGCGGTGGAAAGCGCCATGCAGGAAAATATGCTTGCGGGAACGGCACACATGCTGTATCAAATTTTGTCCGTGCCCACTTGCTGTGCCGTGCGTTTTATCGGCGAAACGGTAGAACCGCTCGATAAGGTGCGCAGAAAGGCGTTTATTGAAACGCTACTGCAAAATACCGAATCGGCAATCAACGCGCTGGTGTTTCGACAAAAACGGGGGGAGCGGTTTGACGAGCCCGAGGAAAAAACAGATCCTTTATCCATGCCCGACGTATCGGCGGGCGGTAGCGCACAGGACGTAAAGCAAAAGTATTCTGTGCTGTTAGAAACGGAAAAACCGAAAACCAAAACAGAAAGTAATGCAAAGAGCTTACCTGATTGCGGTACGGATATGACGGCGCGGGCACGGCGGGGTAAAATGGACCCCGTGATCGGGCGCAAAAAGGAAATTGAAAAGGTGGTGCAGGTGCTTTCCCGCCGTTTGAAAAATAACCCCGTCTTGGTGGGCGAACCAGGCGTGGGCAAGAGTGCGATTGTCGAGGGGTTGTCCCAGCTAATCGTGACGGAAAACGTGCCGCAGCAGCTTTTAAATAAGACGGTATTTTCGGTCGATCTGCCGGGTATGCTGGCGGGGACGCGGTATCGCGGCGACTTTGAAGAAAAACTGAAACATTTGATTGATATGGTCGTAAACGACGGGGACGTGGTGTTGTTTGTCGACGAAATCCACACTCTTGTTGGTGCAGGCGGCTCGTCTGAAAACAGTATGGACGCGGCGAACATTTTAAAACCGTTGCTTGCGCGTGGAGATTTGCAGATAATCGGCGCGACGACCATTGAAGAATACAGAAAATACATTGAAAAGGACAGCGCGTTAGAACGGCGTTTTACCCCCGTGTACGTGGAAGAGCCGTCTGAAAAGGATACGATTGAAATCCTGAAAGGCTTGCGTGCAAAATATGAAGAGCATCACGAAATTGCCATCACGGACGAGGCGATTGAGGCGGCGGTAAAGTTGTCGTCGCGGTATATCAACGACCGTTTCTTGCCCGACAAGGCTATTGACCTTGTGGACGAGGCGGCGGCGCGTGTGCGCATCGTCGAGGACGGCGGCGTGGAGTTGGAAGAGGCAAGACGGGACGTCGTGCGTTTGGAAACGGAAAGACGGCGTTTGGAGAGCACGGGCGATTATCAGGGTGCGACGGAGGCGTTGCGTGAAAAAATTCAGGCGGAAGATAAGGTAAAGGCGTTACAACAGGCG
>JBGVQH010000118.1:0-6255 GCA_045127475.1 Candidatus Scatosoma sp. | reverse complement strand
CTTACGCCTACGCGAGGACGGCAAAATGCTCTCGGGCTGTATTATGCGGCATTTGGTGATGCCCCTGTGCCTGTCGGACACAAAATCCATCTTAAAATGGTTTGCGCGCAGTCTGCCCAAGAACACGTACCTTAGCCTGATGAGCCAGTACACTCCCTTTGGGGATATTGAAAAATATCCCGAGCTTGCCCGTAAAATTACGCCAAGGGAATACCACTTTGCCATCGAAACGGCAACGGAGCTTGGCATTGACAAGCTGTTTGCGCAAAAACGGAATTCTAGCGACGAAAAATATATCCCGTCTTGGGATTTTTAATCCGTTACCCCACGACCGTGTTCAAACTATGGGCAAAACGCGATTAAAATACCCGCCCTTTACGTCTTGCGATTTTGCGTGTCAAAGCGGCTGCGCGCGACGGCGTGGCATAGGCGATTTCACTTTCCCAAGCGCGAATTTTTACAAATAATTTCTCTTTGTTCATATCCTTATTTTGCGAAAGACAAAAAAAACTATTCGGAGGGGCGTATGCTGATTTCCGCAGACAATTTAACGTTCGGTTTTAACGGCGGTTCTCTTCTCGAAAACGTCTGTTTTTCGCTAAACGAAGGAGAACGGGTCGGATTAATCGGCGGAAACGGCGAGGGCAAAACCACCCTAATCCGCTTGATTTTGGGCGAATTAGAGGGAGAAAACGGCACGATTTTCCGCAAAAACGGCATCCGTATCGGATATTTGGCGCAAAACGGCGGGTACGATTCCGCCAACACCGTGTTTGAGGAAATGCGCTCTATTTTCGCCGCGGATATACGCGCAATTTCTTCTCTGCGAGAAACGGAAGAAAAAATTGCAAAAACGGACGAACACAGCCAAGAATATCGCGCTTTAAGCCAAAAATACGAGGCGTTGAACAAGCAGATTGCCGCACGCGACAGCTACAATTTCGAGGTGCGTATCCGCACCGTACTCAACGGTATGGGTTTTGAAAATTGCTATACGCAGCCCATTTCCACCATGTCGGGGGGCGAAAAAACACGGTTACAGCTCTGCCGATTGCTCTTAGAAGAACCCGAGCTTTTGATTTTGGACGAGCCGACCAACCACTTGGATATGAAAACGCTGTTTTGGTTGGAGGAATACCTGTCCACGTTTAAAGGCGCAATTTTGACCGTGTCCCACGACCGATACTTTTTGGACAAACTCGTGTCCACGATTTACGAACTGGAAAACAGAAAATTGTCCGTCTTCAAGGGCAATTATACGAAATACAAGCTGTTAAAAGCGGAAAAAACCGCGCATTTGTTGAAAGAATACGAAAAACAGCAGGAAGAGCGGGCGCATATGCAAGAATACGTCGATAGAAATCTCGTACGCGCGTCCACGACCAAAATGGCGCAATCACGACGGCTCGCCTTAGAGAAAATGGAGCTTGTCGAAAAGCCGTCGTTGCCACCCGTCCCACCTCGTTTCGTGTTTTCCTACACCGAAAAGCCCTACGAACGGGTGTTGGAAATCAGCAATTTAAAATTGACGGCAGGCGAAAAAATTTTGCTAAATAACGCGTCGTTTTCGCTGACGCGCGGGGAAAAATGTGCCGTTATCGGCGACAACGGCACAGGAAAATCCACCCTAAGTAAAGAGCTTGTCAAAGGCAAAAATCCCGCCGTTAAATTCGGTCGGTTTGTCAAAATTGCCTGCTACGATCAGGAAAATGCCAACCTTAGTCCCAACGAAACGGTGCTTGGGGAGCTTTGGGGGCGGCACGTTACTTGGGAACAGACGAAAATCCGTAGCATTTTGGCGCAAGCAGGGCTGCCCGCCGAGGATATGGATAAGCAAGTGCGCATGCTCTCGGGCGGGGAACGTGCAAAGCTAGCATTGGCGGTTTTTGCCTGCGAACAAGGCAACTTCTTGATTTTGGACGAGCCCACCAACCATTTGGATTTGGCGGCGCGTGAAAGCTTGGAAAACGCCTTAAAAGAATTTGACGGTACGCTGTTGTTCGTATCCCACGACCGATATTTTATCCGCGCGTTGGCAGGTAAAATCTTGGAATTAGAGGACGGAAACGCCACCGAGTTCAAAGGCTCGTACGAAGAATTTACCGCCTATAAAATGCAGGCAAAAGCCACACAAAAAACCGTTGAACGGGATACGTCCCCCATGCAAAAGCAAAATTCTGAGCACAAAGAAAATTATTACCGTAGCAGGGAAGAGCGGGCGCAGGACGCCAAACGGCGCACCCGTATCAAAAAAATCGAGGATGAAATCGCCTCCTTAGAAGAAGAGAACGAACGATTAAATACAGAACTTGCCACCCCCGAGATTACGGCAAATTTCGCGTTACTTACCGAAAAATGCAACCGATTAGAAGAAATCAAAAACAAGCTTGACGAGCTGTACGAAGAATACGAAACGCTAATATAAAAGGCAAACCGCGGATTTCAAAACCCGCGGTTTTTTATTGCTTATTTTTAGTATGCGTACGGATAGACGCACACAAACCATCTCGACGCCGCAAAGCGCACGCCACGCCCTAAATCCGTCCGTCTCTTCCGTTCTTAATTTTCATACTCCCTTTTGCATAACACCCTTGCTTATACCTTACGTTGCATGTAGATATGCGGAATTCCGTCTTCTAAATACTCGTCCGAAATCTGCGTAAAGCCCACACTCTCGTAAAAAGGCTTTGCGTATACCTGCGCACCGACCTTGACGATTTCCGCACCAAACTTTTCCTTGGCAACGCGCAAGCCCAAACCCATTAGCTCGCTGCCCAAGCCACAGCGACGACGCAAGGAAATTACTCTGCCGATAGACACCTCGTCAAGCCGTTTCCCCTTATCCACCACGCGCAAATACGCCACGATTTCGCCGTTGTCCTTTAAATACACGTGGTACGCATCCAAATCCACGCCGTCCAAATCTTGATAAGCGCAATTTTGCTCGACCACGAACACTTCGGCGCGCACGCGCAAAATTTCGTACAGCTCTTCCGCTGTCAGCTGGTTAAATTTCTTTACAATCCTTTCCATGCTTTACCCCTTATGCACGGGAACGACCGCGTAAAAAATTAAATCCTCCGTCCCGTCGTTCATCAAGGTGTGGTTACTTCCTTTGGGGCAATAATGGCAATCCCCTGCCAACAGAATTTCTTCCTTTCCGTCGCAAAGGCATTTCCCCGTTCCCGACAGAATAAAAATAATTTCCGACGACGGCTCATGCGCATGCAAGCCGATACTAGCCCCCGCCGCCAGCCTGCCACGCAGAATTTTATTTTGTTCGTCCACGTGCATTTTCGCACGGAATACCCCCTCGCCGCCGTAAAATGCAGGCAGCTGTTTTTCTTCCATTTCGTTAAACTTAATAACCATACTCTTCTCCTTTGCACACGATTATATATAGTATAGCAAATTCTCCGCAACTTGTAAAGCCGATATTCCTAAGAAAATCCCCCAAAAAAATTTTTCAGTTTTTTTACAAAAATACTTGACACACAATACTATGCATTGTATAATATTATACAAAGGAGGGTATTTGATGGACGCTCAATTAAAAAAAGGACTATTAGACATCTGTGTATTGACGGCGATACGCAGGGAAGAATCGTACGGCTATAAAATCATTTCCGATTTAACGCCATGCATTGAAATTTCCGAATCCACCCTGTATCCCATTTTAAAACGCTTGGAGAGTGGAGGCGCGGTTACGGTGCGAACGGAGGCATACAACGGCAGACTTCGCAAATATTTCGCAATCACGCCGCTGGGAATACAAAAAATTAACGAATTTATCGACAGTATGGACGAATTTAAACAAATCACCGATTACATTGTACAAGGAGGTACGTTATGACCTTTCGTGAATGGGAAAAACAATTTAAAAAAGCCTTAAAAGGCCTTTCTTCACAGGAAAAACAAACGGCTTTGGAATATTATCGCGAATTGTACGGGGATAAAATAGATGCTGGCTGTGCGCCCGAAGAGGCGGTGGCGCAGTTCGGCGCCCCCATCGATTGCGCGCAAAATATCCTTGCGGAAAATGAACCAAGTACAGCGGCACTCCAACAAAAAACGGAGAAAATCAAACCCGTTAAACCGCAAAAGAGCTGCGGAGTATCCACACATTCGGTATCCGTAATTATCGGCATGGTATTTCTCACTCTGATTTTGATTATCCCTTTGTACGCGTGCTTGATTACCTTTATCGCAGCATTTGGCGCTGTCGCAATCGGTTGTGCTGTGGGCGCGGTGGCTAGTTTGTTACTGACGATACTCTACCCCGCTTATATCGCCATCTACGGCGCGGGTTGGGGCGCAATCGTGGCGAATCTCGGTATGTGCTTGGCGGCGGCTGGCATATGCACACTACTTAGTATCGGTTTTTATTTCGCAACGAAATATTTTGTGGTTTGGTCGATAAGACTCTTCAAACGCATTTATTTTAAGGAGGAGCGAGTATGAAAAAACTATTAAAAAGGCTGTGTATGCTCAGCGGAATTTTTATCATAATCGGCGCAGTTGTATTCGGCATCGGCTTTTTAGGCTCTGATTTGAAATTTAAAAATCTTTCGCATTTGACGACGAAGGCATACGCCTATACGGAAAGTGTGCAAGCGGCAGGCACGGAAATTAACAAGGTTACGATTGCCTACGAATCCAATGCGAACGTGCGCGTGCAGTTTTCGGATACGGCAGACATCATCTCCGCTTCTTACGGCAGCGTGGTAACGAAAAACGGCAAATCCGCCGGTACGGTAACGCTGACGGATGCAAACGGGCATTTGCAAATTAAAGAAACGCGCAGCTGGAAAGAAAAATTCCGCACATTGGCTTGGTCGAGTGCCTTTGCGGAGGTAAACGTGGAGGTTACTTTGCCCGCCGACAGAACGTACGAGCTTGCAATTTACACCAACACGGGCGACGTATCTTTCGATGGAACGGCTTGTCATTTGACCTCTTTGACCATTGTTGGCGACACGACGGATATTTATGCGCAAAACACCGACATCGTGTGTAGCGGTAACGCAAAGCTGGAAACGGATACGGGCGATATAAAAATCGGCGCTCTTACCGCGAAAAACGTCCGCATTGAAACAGATACGGGCGACGTGAAACTCCAAGGCGATTTGTTGGCTGAAACTCTGCAAATGGAGTGCGACACGGGCGATTGCGAAATTTTCGGCAAGCTTTCCACCAAAAACGTCCGCATTGAAACGGATACGGGCGACGTGGTAATGAAAAACAACTCTATCTTGGATGCGGAAATCATTTTCATTGAAACGGACACGGGGGACGTAAACATAAAATTGGCGGGTACGGTCTTAGATTACACGATTACCGTGGATGTTGATACGGGCAAATGCAACGTATCCAACCTCAACGCAGGGGCACGGAAATTGACGATTAACGTAGACACGGGCGACGTTTACGTATACTTTGCAAACTGACTTTTGACGGCACAAAAAAATACCAAACCTAAGCTTAGGTTTGGTATTTTTTGGCGCAGGCGGAGGGATTTTGGCTTCGCCAAAGCTTCCTCGCGCCGTGAAATCCCGTCCTTTTATCCTGTTCACACTTGCGGACGCTCGTCGCGCGAACCCCCGATACTTCGGGTTTTGTTGCAGACTTCCGCCAATACCACAACAGCCACCCGACAACCGTCGGGTGGCTGTTGTGGCGCAGGCGGAGGGATTCGAACCCCCGTGGGGTTTCCCCCAAACGGTTTTCAAGACCGCCTCGTTATGACCGCTTCGATACGCCTGCATTTTTTCAATTCACTTTTCCTATTATACTCTACCAAAAACAATTTGTCAATGCTTTTTATTCCCTTTCCTACAAATAAAAACGGATGCAACCCTCGATTGCACCCGTCTTCTTTCTGTTTTTACAATACGCCCTTCGCGCTTAAAATCACCAACGCTATTGCGTGGCACACCATTACCGCCGCAAAAAGCGAAAGCAATCCTATCAAAATTTTTTGCCAAGCCTTTTCCACTTTGCCCGCAAAATACAGGTTTACAACGGCAAAAACGCCCGAAATTGCACCGCCAATCGCTCCGCCAACCGTGGGAAAAATCTTAACCAGCGAAACGGACGCGCCCCACGCTATGATAAATGTCATCGTAAAAATCGAAAAAATCACCACGTACCACGCAGGCTTTGCGACAATCTGTAAGACATCTTCGCCAATCGTCAACGTAACCCCCGTCATCGTATTCCCTTTCAACGCCACCGCAATCTCCTCGCCATCCACTT
>JBGVQH010000117.1:0-14441 GCA_045127475.1 Candidatus Scatosoma sp. | reverse complement strand
TATCGGTGCAGGTACGGTTATCAATGCGCAGCAGTGCGAGGCGGCACTTGCGGCAGGCGCACAGTTTATCGTGTCCCCCGGCTTGTCCGTTGCGGTTGCAAAAATTTGCAACGAACGCGGTATTCCTTACTATCCTGGTTGCGTAACGCCCACCGAAATTATGGCGGCGTTGGAGCTTGGTATCACGACGGTAAAATTCTTCCCTGCTAACGTTTACGGCGGGTTGAAAGCGATGAAAGCGTTGGCTGCACCTTTCCCGCAGATTAAATTTATCCCTACGGGCGGGGTAGACAGAAGTAACATCGACGAATTTTTGGCATGGGATAAAATTGCGGCAATCGGCGGTAGCTTCTTTGTGAAAGAATCTTTGGAAAAATATGAATCGTAAAGCTGCTTTGCACGAGGTGCAAGGTTATATCTTCATGTTGCTTGGCTGTTGCGCGTATGGATGCAGCACAAGTTTATTTCTGGCTCCCAATTCGATTGTAGCAGGCGGAATTAGCGGTCTTTCCGTTATGTTGAACTTGCTCAACGGGAAACTGAAAATCGGTATGCTTGTTATTTTGTTAAACGTGCCGATTTTGTTGTTGGGGCTGCGTTTACAGGGTTGGAACTTTATTCTGCGTTGCCTTGTGACCATTGTTTCGCTAGGTGTTATTACCGATTTGTTTGCTTACGTAGAACCGATCACGGACAATCCTCTTTTAGCTTGTTTGTACGGGGGCTTGTGTCAAGGCATTGGCATTGGCTTGTTCGTCCGTTATGAGTTTTCAAGCGGCGGCACGGAATTGTTGGGTAGAGTCTTTTCACGCCTACTTCCTGTTTTAAAAATTCCCGTATGCGTTGGGATTTTAGACGGTATCATCGTGGTATTAGGCGCAATCGTTACAAAATCGCCCGATAATATGTTGTACGCGTTAATTGTAATTTTTGCGAGCACCAAAGTATCGGAAATCGTCTTGACGGGATTGGAAAAATCCAAGCTTTGCATTATTATTACCGACAAAGGCGAAGAATTATCTAACGTACTTGTACATAACAGTCCGCGCGGAGTTACGATGCTACAAGGGCAGGGCATGTATACGAATAAAGAACACAAGGTAGTGTTGACTTGCATTAAAAACCGTCAGTTAACCCAACTCAAAATGTTGGTAAACAGCGTTGACCAAAACGCGTTCATCATCATCAACGAATCGATTGAGGTGCGAGGTAAGGGATTTCAATCCTTGCAGACGGACGTAGACGCGGTCATTCAGAAAAAACAAAAGCAAACGACGGACGTGGAAAATGAAAAATACGTCCTCAAAAGATAAAAAAGAAAAACAAGGTAAGGAGAACTTATAATGAAAAAAATCGTAACTTTTGGCGAGCTTATGCTCCGTCTTGCACCCGAGAACTATCTTCGTTTCGTGCAGAGCGAAAAATACGAGGCGACTTTTGGCGGCGCTGAGGCAAACGTAGCGGTGTCCCTTGCAAACTATGGCATGGACGTAGCGTTCGTTTCTAAATTACCTGCACACGAAATCGGTCAGGCGGCGGTGAATTCCCTCCGTAAATTCGGTGTAGATACCTCCAAAATCGTTCGCGGCGGTGAAAGAGTAGGTATTTATTACTGCGAAAAAGGTGCATCCCAGCGCCCCTCTAAGGTTATCTACGACCGTGCATACAGCTCGATTGCGATGGCAAAAATGGGCGATTTCGACTGGAACAGCATTTTTGAGGGCGTAGAGTGGTTCCACTTCACGGGTATTACCCCGGCGTTGTCCGACGAAACGGCGGAAATCTGTTCGGAAGCTTGTAAAGCGGCTAAGGAAAGAAATATTACCATTTCTTGCGATTTGAACTTCCGTAAAAAGCTGTGGTCGAAAGAAAAGGCGGGTCAGGTTATGGACAAGCTTTGCCACTATATCGACTACTGTATCGCAAACGAAGAGGATGCGAAAGACGTGTTTGGTATCGAGGCGGACAACACGGATATCTACGGCGGTAAGCTGGACAGAAACGGCTATATCTCCGTTGCGAAAAAGCTCACCGACAGATTTAATTTCAAGGGCGTTGCAATTACGCTCCGTGAAAGCAAGAGTGCGAACGACAACGACTGGTCGGGTATGCTGTATACGAACGGCGAGGCTTGTTTCTCTAAGAAATATTCTATGCATATCGTAGACCGCGTAGGCGGCGGCGACAGCTTTGGCGGCGGCTTGATTTATTCGCTTGTCAACGGCTACGACGCACAGAGCGCGATTGAATTTGCGGTTGCGGCAAGTTGTTTGAAACACTCGATTGAGGGCGACTACAATATGATGTCGGTTGCGGAAGTAAAGAACCTTGCAGGCGGCGACGCAAGCGGTCGTGTACAAAGATAATCGCAAATAACTGAATAGGTATATAACATATTAGAACCCCAACACAAGTGTGTTGGGGTTCTTTTATAGAGCAAAAAACGGCGGATTTTTTCAATCTGCCGTTTTTACCATAAAATTAGTTAAATTTTTCTCTTGCCGTATAGTGCGTATGCAACAATTCGTGCGCCTTGTGCGAGTTGGGTTCGCCCAAATATTCTTCGTACAATTTCGCTATCTGAGGGTTTTTATGCGATGCGCGCAAAGCCTTGCTTTCGTCTTCCTGATACAACGCCGCCGCGCGTTTTGCCTTGAACGTATCCAAGATGTCCGCATCTTCGTTGGGCAGGAAACAGGGCTTGACATACGGCTGACCGCCGCCTGCAACGCAACCGCCGGGGCAACCCATAATTTCGATAAAGTGGTATTCGCTCGTACCGTTTTTGATTTGTTCAAGCAACACTTTCGCGTTCTTCATACCGTGCGCAACGGCAATTTTAATTTCCTTGCCGCCAAGGCTGTAGCTCGCCTCTTTAATGCCGTCCAAACCGCGTACCGCCTGCAAAGCGCTACGGTCGATTTCTTCGCCCGTCAGTTTATACGCCGCCGTTCTAAGCGCCGCTTCCATAACGCCGCCCGTCGTACCAAAGATAACGCCTGCGCCCGTGTAATCACCCACCACGTCGTTGTCGAATTCCGCGTCAGGCAATTTCACAAAGTTGATACCCGAACGTTTAATCAGCTTGCCAAGCTCTCTCGTCGTCAATACCGCGTCTACGTCTGCCAAACCGTTTACCGAAAGCTCAGGGCGGTCTTTTTCATATTTCTTCGCCGTACAGGGCATGATCGAAACAACGAACATGTCTTTGGGGTCAATCCCGTTCTTTTCGCAATAATAGCTCTTCAAAATTGCACCCATCATTTCGTGGGGTGATTTGCAAGAGGAAAGGTGAGGGAGCAGCTCGCCGTAGTTGTATTCGGCGTAGTTTACCCAGCCAGGGGAGCAAGACGTAATCATAGGCAGTTTGCCGCCGTTTTGAATTCTGTCCAAAAGCTCCGTTGCTTCTTCCATAATGGTAAGGTCTGCCGCGAAGTTGGTATCGAATACCTTTTTAAAACCGAGGCGTTTCAAGGCGGCAACCATTTTACCTGTTACCAAAGACCCGATTGGCATACCGAACTCTTCACCGAGTGCCGCACGTACGGCGGGGGCGGTTTGTACGACGACGTACTTGCCCGCTTTCATTGCCGCGTCTACCTTATCGATTTCGGAAACTTCCATCAGTGCGCCCGTGGGGCAAACGCTGACGCATTGACCGCAAAGGATGCAGGGAGAGTTTGCAAAACTTCTATTTTCTGCAGGGGCAACGATGGTGTTAAAACCACGCTTTTCAAAGCCCAAAATACCAAGTCCGTGCGCGTTTTTACATCTTTCGACGCATCTGCCGCAAAGAATACATTTGGACGTATCTCTAACAATGGACGGGGTAAGACGGTCAAGCGTCGTCGGAGTTTGATCCCCTTGATACATGTCGTCGCGAGCACCCGTAACTTTCGCTACGTGCAACAATTCACAGTTCCCGTTTTTGTCGCATTGTTGACAGTTTTTGTTGTGATTGGAAAGTAATAATTCCACGGAAGAACGTCTTGCTGCCGTTGCTTTGGGGGAGGAAATGGTGATTTCCATACCATCTGCAACGGGATAAACGCAGGACGCTACCAAACCGCGCGCGCCCGTTGCCTCTACAAGACAAACGCGGCACGAGCCTTTAGAACATTCGCCGTGGTTATATGCACAAAGGGAGGGGATTTCGAAACCGCATTGTTTCGCTGCCTCCAAAATCGTCAAGCCTGCTTCTACTTCAAAGGGGATACCCTCAATTTTAATATTGATTTTAGCCATTTTTCCGTATCCTCCTTATTTCTTCACAATCGCCTTAAACTTACAGGTCGCAATACACATACCGCATTTGATGCACTTCTCTTGGTCGATGGTATACGCGGGCAATTTCTTGCCGGGTGCAACGTAGTCCGTCTTGACGAACGCATTGACGGGGCAGGCTCTTGCGCAGACGCCGCAGCCGAAACATTTGTCTTTTTCGATAACGTATTCCATCAGGTTTTTACAGATATGCGCGGGACATTTTTTGTCCACGATATGCGCTACGTACTCATCGCGGAAATGCTTTAAGGTCGAAAGAACGGGGTTGGGTGCAGTTTGTCCCAAACCGCAGAGGGAATTGCTCTTGATGTTTTCAGCCAACGTTTCCAACTCTTCCAAATCTTTCATGGTCGCCTTACCGTCGGTAATCTTCGTCAAAATTTCCAGCATGCGTTTCGTGCCGATACGGCAAGGGGTGCATTTTCCACACGATTCGTCGCAAATGAATTCCATATAGAATTTCGCAACGTCTACCATACAGTTGTCTTCGTCCATAACGATTGCGCCGCCCGACCCCATCATCGAGCCTTTTGCAACCAAGTTGTCAAAGTCAATCGGCGTGTCCAAATCTTCTTCGGTCAAGCAACCGCCCGAAGGACCGCCCGTTTGAATGGCTTTAAATTTCTTGCCGTCGGGGATACCGCCGCCGATATTGTAAATCAACTCGCGTAAGGTCGTACCCATAGGGATTTCCACCAATCCGACGTTGTTGATTTTTCCGCCGAGCGCAAATACTTTCGTGCCTTTGGATTTTTCCGTGCCATGCGCCGCAAACGCCGCCGCGCCTTCGCGCAAGATATAGGGTACGCACGCAAGGGATTCTACGTTATTGATAATGGTGGGCTTATCCCACAGACCTTTTACCGCAGGGAACGGGGGGCGGGGGCGGGGCATGCCGCGCTGACCTTCAATCGAGTTCAACAAAGCCGTTTCCTCACCGCAGACGAACGCACCTGCGCCCAAACGCAAATGTACGCGGAACGAGAAATCCGTACCCAAAATGTTGTCGCCAAGTAAGCCTAATTCTTCTGCTTGCTGAATAGCAAGGTGCAATCTGTTTACCGCGATGGGGTATTCTGCGCGCACGTAGAAATAACCGTTTTGTGCACCGATAGCGTACCCTGCAATCATCATACCTTCGATAACGGCGAGGGGGTTACCTTCCAAAATGGAACGGTCCATGAAAGCGCCAGGGTCGCCCTCATCGCCGTTACAAACGACGTACTTTTCACCCTCGGGTTGTGCATAAGCAAATTGCCATTTTCTGCCCGACGGGAAACCGCCGCCGCCGCGTCCGCGAAGTCCCGAATCGAGCACTTCTTTAATAACGTCCTCACGGCTCATTTGCAAAGCGCGCGCCAAACCTTGGAATGCACCTGCGCCAAGGCTTTCGTTGATGTCCTCGGGGTTGATACTACCGCAACCATGCAGAGCAATACGTACCTGCTTTTTATAAAAATTGATATCTTCCTGCTTGGTAACTTTTTCCGCGGTGTTGGGGTCGACGTACAAAAGACGGTCGATAACCTCGCCTTGTTCAATGTCCTTTTCCACAATTTCCGCTACGTCCTCAATCTGCACAAGACGGTAGAGGGTATCTTCGGGATAAATTTTTACGAACGGACCTTGCGAACAAAACCCAAAACAGCCCACTTGGTTTACGGTTACCTTATTGCCAAGATTTTTCTCCGCGATAAGCTTGTTGAATTCCGTGGTGATTTCGTCTGCGCGGGAGGAAAGACAACCCGTACCGCCGCAAAGCACGATATGGCGTTTGTTGTCGCTGCCTGTAAACTTTGCGCTGAGGCAAGCGGCGCAGTTGTTGCGCGCCTGATTTAACTCGTCAAAATTCTTAATCATTATGCGTTTGCCTCCATATCTTTATATTCTTTTACTACTTTGGGCACTGCGTCCACACTCAATTTAGGGTACACTTTACCATTGATGGTAACGGCAGGGGCGATACCGCAAGCGCCAATACAACGCAGAGCGTCTAAGGTAAACAAGCCGTCCGCCGTTGTTTCGCCGGGTTTGACACCAAGCAACTCGGAAAATTTATCCAAAACCTGTTGTGCGCCCTTAACGTAGCACGCCGTGCCAAGGCATACACCGATTACGTATTTCCCCTTAGGCGTCAGCGAGAAGAAAGAATAAAAGGTAACCACGCCGTAGATTTCCGCAACGGAAACACCCGTGCGTGCGGAAACGAGTTCCTGTACTTCCAGGGGGATATACCCGTACTCTTTTTGAATATCGCTTAAAATCATCATAAGCGGTGTTTTTTCGTTGGCGTATCTGTCGCAAATTTCGTTGATTTTCTGGACAGCCGCCGCTTGCAAATGCGCCATAATTGCCTCCTTATTGTAGATATGTGATTTTACTCATACAAAATTATTATACTATATTTATAAAGCAAAGTCAACATACAAAAATATAATTGTGAAAAATTTATCGATTGAGCGATTTATTTTTTTGCAAACGAAAACCACCCCTTGCCAATTACCTGCAAGGGGTGGTTGAATATAGCTTATTAACCTACGATAAGATTGATTAATCTGCCTTTAACGATAATACATTTTCTTACCGTTTTGCCTGCCAACAGAGGAGCGATTTCTTCGTTTGCACAAACCGCAGCCTGCATTTCTTCTTCGGACAGATTTTCCGCCAGCATCATTTTCGCCTTAATTTTGCTGTTTACCTGTACGGCGTATTCCACTTCGTCTTTTACGAGTGCGCTTTCATCAAATTCGGGATAGCTTTCTTCAAAGACGGAATTTTTATTGCCGCAGCTTTCCCACAGCTCTTCCGCGAAGTGGGGGATAAAGGGTGCAATCATACGCACAAGGTCGAGGGCGCAATTCTTAAAGAACGCAACGTTCTTATCCGCAACTTCGCTGTCGTATTTTTGCATAGCGTTGACGTATTCCATCAAACGAGCAACCGAGGTGTTGAAAGAGAACGCCTCTACGTCCCGCGTGATATTTTTAATTGCGTAATGTTTTGCGTAGTTGAGCGCCTTTTCCGCCGCCGTAATATCGGTGCGGGTGTTTTCTTCGGACAGCTCGCTTACTTTCAAAACGATACGTTCGATACGGTCGGCAAACTTTGCCACCGACTTGATACCGTCGTCGCTCCAAGGACCGCCTTCGGTATAACTAAACCCGAACATAAGATACAGGCGGAACATATCCGAACCGTATTCGTCGATATACGTATCGGGGGATACGACGTTACCGTGCGATTTAGACATACGGTTGCCGTCAGGACCTAAGATAATGCCTTGGTGTACCAAACGTTTAAACGGTTCGTCAAAATCGAGGTAGCCCATATCCCGCAACGCTTTCGTGATAAAGCGAGCGTACAAAAGGTGCATACATGCGTGTTCCGAGCCGCCGACGTATACGTCTACGGGTAACATTTTGTTTGCGGTTTCACGCGTAAAGGCGTGCTTGTCGTTGTGTGCCTCGGGGTAGCGCAGATAATACCAGCTAGAACATACGAACGTATCGAGAGTATCGGGGTCGCGCGTTGCTTTGCCGCCGCATTCGGGACAGGTGCAATTCATAAAGCCTTCGTGCCCAGCCAAAGGCGAACGTCCCGTGGGGCGGAATTCTACGTCGTAGGGGAGTTTCACAGGCAAATCCTTTTCAGGAACGGGAACTTCACCGCATTTTTCGCAATAAATCATAGGAATCGGCGCACCCCAATAGCGTTGACGGGATACCGACCAGTCGCGCAGACGGTAATTTACCTTTCTGCCGCCCTTGCCGATTTTGGAAAGGTATACGGCGATAGCCTCGCGCGCGTCGTCGCCCGATAAACCGTCGAAAGAACCGCTGTTGACCAAGATACCGTCTTCGGTGTAAGGCAGCGTCGTTTCACCGCCCACTTTTTGGATAACCTGCGTTACGGGCAGATTGTATTTTTTAGCAAATGCATAGTCGCGTTCGTCGTGTGCCGCAACTGCCATAACCGCACCCGTGCCGTAGGAATACAATACGTAGTCGGCAAGATAAATAGGCACTTTTTTGCCCGTCAGGGGGTGGATAGCATACGCGCCCGAGAACGTACCCGTCTTTTCACGCGCCGTCGAAAGACGGTCGATATCGTTTGCCTCTGCGGCATACCGTACGTAGGCGTCGATGTCCTTCGCGCGTTCGGGGTGTTCTGCTTTCAATTTTTCTACAAGAGGGTGTTCGGGTGCAAGCACTACGTAATTTACGCCGAATACCGTATCGGGACGGGTGGTAAACACGGTGATTGTGTCGCCTGTTTCACATTCAAAATGAATTTCGCAGCCCGTCGATTTCCCGATCCAGTTCTTCTGCATGAGTTTGGTTTTTTCGGGCCAATCGATGGTGTCGAGGTCTTTTAAAAGCTCTTCTGCGTAATCGGTGATTTTCAAGAACCATTGCGTCATATCCTTACGCAGAACGGTCGAACCGCAGCGTTCGCATTCACCGCCGATAACCTGTTCGTTAGCGAGCACCGTTTCGCAGGACGGACACCAGTTGACAAGGGCATTCTTGCGGTAAGCAAGACCTTTTTTGTACAACTGCAAAAACAGCCATTGCGTCCACTTGTAATAGCTTTCGTCGCAGGTAATCATTTCCGCCGACCAGTCGAACATAGCGCCCATGTTTTTAAGCTGCTGTTCCATGGTCGCGATATTCTTTTCGGTGGAATCCTTAGGGTGGATACCCGTTTTAATGGCGTAGTTTTCCGCTGGCAAACCGAACGCGTCAAAGCCCATGGGTTGGAACACTTCGTAGCCCTGCATTTTCTTAAAGCGGGCGTAGGTGTCGGTAGGACCGTAGTTGTACCAATGTCCGACGTGCAATTTTGCCCCCGAGGGATAGGAGAACATTTCCAAAACGTACAATTTTTTGTCCATACGTTTTTTATTGAAAACGTTTTGCTTATTCTTTTCCCATTTTGCTTGCCATTTTTTTTCAATCGATATCATATCCATAATCGAAAACCTCCAAACGCGCTCCGCGCACGATGCGCGGCTACGCGGTCAAAATCCAAATAAACGAAAATATCAGTTTCCCTATTATAAAACATTTTTTTTTGTAAGTCAAGCAAATATACAAGGGCAAAGGGCAAGGAAATTGCGCAAAGGAATAAATAATTTTTGTTTTGCGGCATACAATAATCGTGATGGAAGAAATAACGATTACGCAAAACGGTTTCGACGGCTTGTATATGTCTTATCTTTACGGCAAGGTAAAAGAGCGTTTTTCCTTTCTGCCCGCCACCTGCGACTTGCAGCGAAAAGGGGATTGCTGCCGTCTGCAGTTTATCACCGAACGGGCATACTGTCCATACGTGCGCAAATTCGCAGAAGAGCATATATCGGACGTGATTGCCATCGGGTACAAATACGAGTATTTTAATCGCCGTTTGCCCCTGCCAATGCTGTCAAAATCCCTAAGACGTATCTTGTTGACGGCACTTGTAGCGGCGGATTATCAGGAGGATCGCGCCTATATTGCAAAGCGGCTCCGCGGGTATTCACAATACTGTTTGGACGGCGTTTTTCACTTTCGCCTGCAAGAGCTGAAAAAACGCTGGGACGGGATCGTGGAGTATATTCCTACGGATATGAGTGAAAGCGCAACGGACGGTTTTTTGGAGTTTCTCGTCGAGGACGGAGAGGGAAAACTGTACGTAAAATCGGGCAAGGTATACGATTCGGAGTATCGCCCTTTAAGTCGCAGTCTTTTAACGGGCGTAGAGAGTGTGGTGGGCGAAATTATTTTGGGCGGCGCGGAGCGCGTGTACTGTTTTGGGGAAACGGATAACGAAACGCGGGTGTTTTTAAAAAAATATTACGGTAAAAAAGGGGTATTTTGTTAAAAAATTGTTTGCAAAACCGTTGACAAACGCCTACAAAAGGGTTACAATAATAGAGTAAAGACAAGTAGCGTCGCTATACGTTTTGCAGAGAGCCCGCCCTTTGGCTGTAAGGCGGGTATACGTAGGCGAAAGGTGAAACCACTTTGCGTTTGTTAACTAAATAAAAGAAAGAGCGGTCGTGGCTATGTCACGGCAATTAAGGTGGAACCGCGCAGATTTTGCGTCCTTAAACTTTTCGGTAGGAAAAGTTTAAGGATTTTTTGTTTTTTTGCCTATGAAAGGCTAAGTAATAGATTAACGAAAATAATGAAAAGACACATAAAAAGGAGAACTACTTATGAAGATTTTTCTCAAGAGCGGCGACGGTTTAGATGTCGCTGAAAATGCAACCGCATTTGTAGCGGCACAGGCTATTTCCGAGGGGCTTGCTAGAAACGCGATTTGCGCAAAGGTAAACGGCGAGCTCGTCGATTTGTCTCACGAGCTGAAAGAGGGGGACAACCTTGAAATTGTAACCTTAAAGGATAAGGAGGGGTTACAGGTGTACCGCCATACCTGCGCGCACGTTTTGGCGCAGGCACTCAAAACGATTTATCCTACCTGTAAGCTGTCCATCGGTCCTGTAATTGACAACGGTTATTACTACGACGTGGATTTTGTTACGCCGATTGCGCAATCCGACCTTGCCAAGGTGGAAAGTGAAATGCAGAAGATTATTAAATCCAACCTGCCCATCGAACGCTTTACGCTGCCCCGCAACGAGGCGATTAAGCTCATGGAAGGGTTCAGCGAAAATTACAAGGTCGAGCTTATTCAAGATTTGCCTGAGGGGGAAACGATTTCTTTCTACAAACAGGGGAACTTTATCGACCTTTGCCGCGGTCCTCATCTCCCGTCCACGGGCAAAATCAAAGCGTTTAAGTTGACGAGTATTGCTGGCGCGTACTGGCGCGGGGACGAGCATAATAAAATGCTCACCCGTATTTATGGCACGGCGTTTGCAAAAAAGGACGAAATGGACGCGTACTTTACCATGCTCGAAGAGGCGAAAAAGCGCGACCATACAAAGCTCGGCAAAGAATTAAAATTGTTCGCGATTATGAACGAGGGAAAGGGCTTGCCTTTCTTCCTGCCTAACGGTATGGTATTGAAAAATACCCTCGTGGAATATTGGCGTCAAATTCATACCAGAGAGGGTTACGTGGAAATCCAAACGCCGATTATGCTTAACCGTACTCTTTGGGAGACGTCGGGGCATTGGTTCCATTACCGCGATAATATGTATACAACGAAAGTGGACGAAGAGGATTTTGCTATCAAGCCCATGAACTGCCCCGGCAGTATTTTGGTGTATAAAAACGAACCGCACAGCTATAAAGATTTGCCGATTCGTATGGGGGAACTCGGGCTTGTGCACCGCCACGAAAAATCAGGGCAGCTCCACGGCTTGTTCCGCGTGCGTTGCTTTACGCAGGACGACGCGCATATCTTTATGACGCGTGAACAAATCAAGGACGAAATCAAGGGCGTCGTACGCCTTATCAACGAGGTGTACACGCTGTTCGGCTTTAAATACCACGTCGAGCTTTCTACCCGTCCCGAAAACAGCATGGGCAGCGACGAGGATTGGGAAATTGCAACCGAATCCTTGCGTAACGCGCTCAACGATTTGGGACTTGACTACGTAGTCAACGAGGGGGACGGCGCGTTCTACGGTCCGAAAATCGACTTCCACTTGGAAGACTCTATCGGCAGAACGTGGCAATGCGGTACGATTCAGCTCGACTTCCAACTTCCTCAGCGCTTTGAGATGGAATACGTGGGCGAAGACGGCGCAAAACATCGCCCGATCATGGTACATCGTGTAGCGTTCGGCTCGATTGAACGTTTTATCGGTATTTTGATTGAACATTTTGCAGGGAAATTCCCCGTATGGCTCGCACCCGTACAGGTTAAGATTTTGCCTATCACGGACAGACAAATCAGTTATGCAAACGAGCTTTGCGAAAAGATGAAAGCAGCAGGCGTACGTGTTTGTGTGGACGATCGTAGCGAAAAAATCGGCTACAAAATCCGTGAAGCGCAGATGGAAAAAGTGCCTTATATGCTCGTAGTAGGCGAAAAAGAAATGGAAGCTGGTCAGGTGGCTGTTCGTCGCCGTGATAAGGGCGATATCGGCGCGATCAATGCAGACGAATTTATTGCAACCGTGGTGGGCGATATTGCCGAAAAAACTGCGTTTTAAAGGACGGCGCGTATGTTAAAAATCGGGATTCAGTCAAACGCGTATTTCGGTTTTGATGATTTTGAGCGGGGTATGCCCGTGATGAAAGCGCACGGGTACGACGGCTTTGATTATCAAGAACTGGCAAGCGTTCCGAACTCGCCCTTGTATAAAATGTCCGACGAGGACTTTGCGGCGTATCTAACCAAGGTAAAGGAATGTGCCAAGAAAAACGGGTTAGAGATTTACCAACTGCACGGCGCGATGCCCTGCGTGGATTTTGCGACGGAAAAGGGATGTCAAACACAGATTGAATGGTTTAAACGGAGCATTTTAGGCGCGGAAATTTTGGGTTGTCCTAAGGTGGTCGTACACCCCTTTATGCCCGGTTTGGAAACGAACTCGCCCAGCGAGGAAGAAATTCCGCTCAACGCACGGTTGTTTAAACAGCTTGCGCCCTTTGCAAGGGCGCACGGCATCACCGTTTGTATCGAAAACGTAGCCGCGCCCAAGGGTACGGTTATGTCGTATATCGAGAGCGTGAAAAGGGTGTTGGACGAGGTGAACGACGAGTATATCAAAGCTTGCTTGGATACGGGGCATTTTGAGGCGGTCGGCACGGATATACACGGCGCGATTTGTTTGCTGGGCAAGCATTTGGCGGCGTTGCACGTACAGGACAGCGCTTTTGGTCAGGACAGACACGTGCCCCCCTTTCAGGCGCTCGTGGACTGGGACGGCTTTGCGCGTGGGTTAAAGGAGATTGCTTTTAAAGGGGTAATTTCCTTGGAAACAATGATTAGTACGGGTACGCCCCAACCGATGCTCGAACAAATGCAACGTGCGCTTGCGGGGATTGCGGCGTACCTTGCGCAACGGGCGGACGAATAAGGAGCAGAATATGTTAAAAACGGGGATTATTTCAGACGCCTATTTTACGTTTGACAATTATAAGCAAGGCATACCCGTGATGAAAAAACACGGGTATGACGGGATTGATTATCAGGGTTTGGGCTCGGTAAAAAAATCGCCCGTGTATCAGATGTCCGACGAAGAATTTAAGGCGTATCTTACCGATTTAAAAGCCTGTGCGCACGCAAACGGGTTGTTTTTTCATCAATTACACGGTACGTGGCCGCATGTGGACGACTGGACGGAAGAGGGAAGAGGAAAAACGACGGAGTATTTCAAAAAATGTATTCTCGGCGCGGCGTATCTTGCTTGTCCAAAGGTAATCGTGCATCCGTTTATGCCCAATTTATATTTCGGCGACGAGTCGTACGATAGTGAAAAAGATTTTGAAATCAACGCGCGTATGTTACAGGAGCTTGCTCCCGTGGCGCGTGAAAACGGGATTACGATTTGTTTTGAAAATATGCCGTTCCCCAAATGGTCGCCCTTTTCGTATGTGGAAAACATTAAAAAATTGATACGTCAAATCGATGATAAAAATATCAAAGTATGCTTGGACGTTGGGCATTTTAATTCGGTGAAAGGGGATATTTATCAGGCGATAACTTTGCTTGGCGATGACCTTGCAACGCTGCACGTCCACGACGACAGGTATGGACAGGATCGACATTTGATACCTTTCCAGGGTGAAACGGACTGGGATGGCTTTGTCAAGGGATTGCGGGATATTCATTATCAAGGTGTGCTTTCTTTGGAAACTCGTATCCAACCCAACACACCCCAACCCATGCGCGAACGAATGGAAATTGAACTTTCTAATATTGCCAAATACCTCGCGGAAAAAATCGAGGGACAGTGGTAGCGAACAGTAAAAATCAGGAGATAAAGTATGATCATAAGCAAGAATAATTATTTAGAATACGGTATTATCACGGACGGCTCTCCCTATTTAGAATTTGCTAAGGAAGAGTTGCAAAAATTTGTAGAAAAATGCTGTGGCTTTCGTTTGCAAGCGTATGACGGACAGTCCCATTATATTTCCCTCTGCGCCAACGATTTTTCGCGGGAAATCATTGAAAAATACGATTTTTCCGATTTAAACGAGGAGGGATTTTACATTCTTCCCAAGGATGGAAACGTGTACATATTCGGCGCGTCG
>JBGVQH010000116.1:0-2334 GCA_045127475.1 Candidatus Scatosoma sp. | reverse complement strand
CAAACTGACCGCACCAACCCGTCAAATACCAACCGTTTGCCACGTTCAACTCATCGAAGTAGATGATTGCAATGTCCACGTCCTTCTCATTGAGGAGCTTTACCACTTTTGCAACTCTGTTTTCTGTTTCTTGTTTGTTGTAATAAGCCATTCTTTATATCTCCTATTTCTTTATTTATTTTCATTTTTAAGCTTTCCATTCAAAATCTTCCAACGGGAACATGGGACGTATAATCCGTTTCAAATGCAAGCGTGCTAATTCCACACAGCTTGCCCCGTCAGAAAGAGCAAACAACTCTCTATCGGCATAAGGTTTCAGCTCTGTAAACAAGTACCCAAGCTTTACCACTACGATTTCATACGAAAGCAAATCTACGTTCGCCTTATCAAAGTTCCCTTTCTCAATAAACGCACTGCGGAGCTCTGTAAAAACAGCGTCTACATTGCCAATCGATACCGTTAAGCTTCTGCCGATAATCTCTTTCGTCCAACCGAGAATTTCGCCGTGCGATTTGACCGTTGCTTTTGCGCCGCTTAAAATCGGCAAAACAATTTCTTCCCCGTCGTTTACCACCCAAAATTTTTCCACAATTTCTTGATTGGTAATACCCGCAACGCACGTTTTTTTAGCGGGATTTGCTTTTACAAGTAATTCCAGTAAACCCAGCGTATCTCCTTCTGCGCCAGCCGTCGTATTGTCGCCGCTATCCGTTATAAAAATACGCTTTTCCTTGCCTTCAATGGCTCGTTTTACGCACTCTGCGGGCAATTCCGCTTCGCAAAGAAACTTATAATCCCTGCGCGTTGCCCAAAGCTTATTTGCTAAATCCTTTGCAATGGACTCGGCTCGTTCTTTCGTCGTTGCACAAACCACCGTGGATGCGCTTGTATTCGGCGCATCTATCCAACAATGTCCCAAAAACAAATTTGCCGTAAATACGCCTTCTTGGCTTTCTAAGGCAAGCGTTTCCTCAATCAAGCTCTTTAACGGCTCGTACGCGGTCTGCAAGGTATCGTTTTTCAAAAGGAACGGTACACGGCACATATACGCCTGCGGTTTGATATTATTCTTTAAGCAATAGCAAAGCGCTTTTGCTGCACGTTCTTGACATTCTTTTTGATCAATATGCGGAACGGTCTTAAACCCGCTGATGATGTTCGCATACGTGGGCAACTCGTCCGTGATATTTGCATGCGCGTCCAAAGAGAGCGCAATCAAGCAATCCTCGCTGACAATTTCGCGGATTTTTTTAAGCAAATACAGCTCGCCGCTGCCGATTTCTTCCACTTCCATACTGCCGTGGAAAAAGATATACACGCCCGCTACGTCGGGATTTGCGCGAACGGTATCCAAAATCTGGTTTGCGTAATAATTGTAGGTATCCAACTCTACCGTAGCCGACGGCAAAGCCACCGCGTAAACGGACGGAATAACCTCAAAGCCCTCTCGTTCAAATATCTCTTTAACGACTAATTTTTTGAAAATATCTTCGCCCTTGAAATATTCAAAATCCGATTTTTGCGGATGCAATTTTGCTTTACTGTTCGATTCACATTGAAAAGAAGCGACTAAAATCTTCATACTACACGCCTCCATTATCGATGCCCTTATCGGGTTGTCATTATTATATCATTTAACCCCACGCTTTTCAAGGTAAAAAATTATACTAAAATGGTAAAAAAAGAAACAAGATTTTATCACTATTTATTTTTACAATATCCCGAAAATTCTTGCAAAAAGAAAGCGGTTGTGTTATACTAACTTTGGAGAATTTAGTATGAAACGATATTTTAACCATCAAGTCAATAAAGCCATTGTGGTACAAAATTTAATCACCATCGAATCTTTGGACGCAACCAAAGATTTTACTTATCCCGAAGAAACGCACACGTTTTATGAATTTGTTTACGTGGATAGCGGAATCATCCATTGTCATTTGGAAGAAAAGGATATAGAGCTTATACAAGGCGATTTTTTACTGATTCCGCCCCAGAATCGGCACTTTTATTATAACACCGAAAATTTTAGCGCCGCCTTATTTATTGTTTGTTTCCGTTGCAGTTCGGAAATCTTGTCCATTTTGGAACAAAAAATTTCATTATCAAAAGAATTAAAATTGCTGCTTGCGGACATCGTACAGGAATCTAAAAATGCTTTTCAATTCCCTTTTAACCGTAAATTAAAACCGCTCAGTAATCCCTTATACGCCTCTCAGCAGTTGGTCGAAAACAATATAGAAAAGCTGCTAATTCATTTGGTACGCAACGAAACCAATCAAAATGAGTCGATTAAATTTGTTATGGATAGCGTTGAAAAAGAGCACAACCTTGTTG
>JBGVQH010000115.1:0-3717 GCA_045127475.1 Candidatus Scatosoma sp. | reverse complement strand
TATTTTCAAGGAGGTTTGACCTACGAACACTGCAAATATGCCTTAAAGAAAATTTTGGCAAAATTGATGTAATTATATTGTTTATAGAGATTTTTAGAGAAAACTCTACGGAGCGTAGGTGCATTTTTAAAGGATTTCCTGCTAAAATAGTGGTAGGAGGTTGAGAATGGATCAAAAAATAACGGGTAAATTTATAGCGGAACTTCGCCGAGAACGTGGTTTAACGCAAAAGGAGCTTGCGGATAAATTGTTGCTCAGCGATAAAACGGTTTCCAAATGGGAACAGGGCAGGGGATTTCCCGACGTGTCCTTATTGTTGCCGCTTTGCGAAATTTTAGAGGTAACCGTTAACGAGCTGTTGAGCGGAAAACGTTTGCAAGCGGATGAGTATCAAAAAAATGCTGAAAAAAATATGGTGAGGCTTATGCAAGATAAAAAAGAATTTAAATTAAAAATATTTTTAGAAGTTATGGTTCTCCTGTTGACACTCGTGTCGGGGATTTCCCTTTGTATGGTTGCGTCGTATGTGGAAATGCCAAACGTATGGCGTGTGTGGATTATTGTGCTTGCGCTGGTGATTATCGCTATCGGGGTGGCTATCATGATCGTTTTGGAGCGTATGACCTTTGCTTATCGCTGTTCCATTTGCAATACCGCATTTGTGCCGAAGTACGGGGCGTATATATGTGGTATGCACACGATGACAAAACGCTTTTTAAAATGTCCGAAATGCGGACAAAGAAACTGGTGTAAGCTTTGTAATATAGCTGAGGTTGCTCTTCAAAATACACCGGAAAACCAAGAAGAAAAAACGCAGGATTAAATCCTGCGTTTTCGTTTGCTGTGTAAAGTTATTTGGTCAAATCCCAATCAATCGGTTGTAAGCTGTTTTTGATTAAATATTCGTTGGTTTTTGAAAAGGGCTTGCTTCCAAAAAATCCGGCGTAAGCAGACAAAGGGGAGGGGTGCGCGCTTTCAATAATATAATGCTTGTTCGTATCAATTAACACTTTTTTACTGCGAGCATTACCGCCCCATAAAATAAATACAACGTGTTCTTTTTGGTCGGAAATCAATTTAATTACGCTGTCCGTAAACCACGCCCATCCGCATTTAGAGTGAGAATTTGCCTGATGTTCGCGCACGGAAAGGGAGGTGTTCATCAACAGAACGCCCTCTTTTGCCCATTTGGTCAGCGTGCCGTTTTTGGGTTTTTCGCAACCGATATCCGTTTTTAATTCCTTAAAAATATTTTCCAAAGACGGGGGATTCGGTACACCCTCTTTCACGGAAAAACAAAGTCCGTGTGCTTGCCCCACGTTGTGATAGGGGTCTTGCCCTAACAAAACGACCTTTAAATTAGCAAATTGCGTATACTTAAAACAGTTATACAGGTCGTACATATCAGGATAAACGACGTGATTTCTATATTCGTCTATTAAAAATGTACGGATTTTTAAATACCGTTCGTCGGAAAATAACGGGGCGAGCCGCTCATTCCAATCACCCAAATCAACCATAAATTCTCCTTGGTGCGAAATTTTTCGATTATAATTCTTCAAAAATTACGGGCAAGGCGGTTTTTAAATTTTGCAAAGCTTTGTCTTTGTTTATCAAAAATTGCTCGGTCGTGCTGCCGCTACCCGCCACGTCAGAAATGGCTTTTACCGAATATACGGGCAACTGCGCCGCGTACGCTGCTTGTACGATTGCCGCGCCTTCCATATCACGGATATCCGCGTTCAATTCCTTTGTCAAAAGTGTGTAATCAGCGGAGGAATCGTTAAAACGGTCGGACGTGCCTAAATTTTTCTTGGCAAAATCCGCTTTCAAAAAGTTTAAGGCAAGATAATTTTCTGTGTATTCGTCCAACGTTCCGATTTTCGTACCGTTTAACTGAGTTAAATCAAAATCAAATTGCACAGCCGCTTTGATTTGATAAACCTTGCAAAGCTCCGTTCCGTTGTTTAATCCGCCAGCTACGCCGAAGTTCAGGAGCTTCTCGGCGTCAAACTTACTGATTAAAAGCTGTGCACCGAGTGCCGCGTTTACCTTACCTACGCCGCACACGCAAAGGGCAACGTCTTTCCCGTATGCTTTACCAACGTGTACCTTTTTGCCGCTCACGGTCAAGGAGCGCAGAATTTGCATTTCGTCGAGGAGGATATCTGCCTCACTCTGCATTGCGATAACTACACCAATCATATTCTCTTTTTCTCCTATGTAAATCGGGCGAAAACGCCTTTATTCTCTTGAAAAGTATAAAAAAACGTGTTATAATAAAAAAGGAAAGGCTTTTACACAGTTTTTTCATTATTATCCATTATTATAACAGGAGCGAAAAAAAATGTCAAGGGCAGAAAGGGCAAAAGAATATTTTTTGGAAGGATATGCCTGTTCGCAGGCGGTAATGCTCGCGTTTGTGGACGTTTGTGGTTTGGACGAGGTTACAATTAAGAAAATTATGTTGCCGTTCGGCGGTGGTTTGGGACGTTTGCGGTTGACCTGCGGCGCGGTCAGCGGTATGGCTGGTGTAATCGGTATGGTGTTTACCTCTGAAGAAAAAACGCCTGAAAATAAAAAAGAAGTATATGCGATTGTGCAAGAATTATGTGCAAAATTTAAGGCGGCTTGCGGCAGTTTGATTTGCGGTGAATTGCTTGCGGGCATGAAACTGCCAGTTGAAATCGGTGGCGTTGCCGAAGAACGGTCAGCGGAATATTATAAAAAGCGTTCTTGCGGAGATATGGTCGCATTGGCGGCACAAATTACAGAAGAATATTTGATTGAAAAAGGGATTTTGTAAAGCAAAACCGCGGAGAAACTAATCTCCGCGGTTTTATCATACCGTTTTGCTTATTTATTGCTCTTAGACACGTTGAAATAATATTCCACAACGTCGCCGTCCTGCATCACGTATTCCTTGCCCTCACTGCGCACCTTGCCTTCCGCTTTTGCGGCGGGAATAGAGCCGAGCGTTACCAGGATTTCCCAATTTACAACGTCCGCGCGGATAAAGCCTTTTTCAAAGTCCGAATGGATTTTTCCTGCGGCTTGGGGGGCTTTTGTGCCTTTCGTAATCGTCCATGCGCGTGTTTCTTTATCGCCTGCCGTCAGGTAGGAGATTAACCCGAGCAAAGCGTAGGATTTTTTAATCAAACGGTCTAAACCGCTTTCACCAAGCCCGAATTCTTCCATGAACATTGCCTTATCTTCGTCGTCCATCTGTGAAAGCTCTTCTTCCGTCTTTGCGCAGATAACCAACGTTTCCGCACCCTCGCTTGCGGCAAATTCTTTTACCTTTACAACGTGAGGGAGAGTGTCTTCGTCTTTACCCATATCGTCTTCTTTAATGTTGGCAGCATAGATAACGGGTTTAGTCGTCAAGAGGAAGCAGCTTTTCAAAAATTCCTTTTCTTCATCGGAAACGGCGAAGTTGCGTGCGGGCTTTTCGCTCTCCAAATGTGTATACAGCCGTTCCAAGAAAGCGTATTCTTCTTGTGCTTTTTTGTCGGCGCCGCCGCGAGCTTGTACTTTTACCTTGTTCATACGGTTTTGTACGGCGTCCATATCCGACATCACCAACTCTAAATTGATGGTTTCAATATCAGAGATAGGGTCAATTTTATCGTCAACGTGCGTAATGTTTGCGTCTTCAAAGCAACGTACGACGTGTACGATTGCGTCTACCTCGCGGATATGGGACAGGAATTTGTT
>JBGVQH010000114.1:0-3357 GCA_045127475.1 Candidatus Scatosoma sp. | reverse complement strand
CCGTTGCCTACGGTATGGGTATGGGTTGTTCGCAGGACGTGGCGGCAGGCGCGGCGTATCTGCTTGAACGGTATAAGGGCAAGCTGATTTTGGACGCAGACGGCTTAAACAGCCTTGCAAAATATAAAAAAGAAGAATTGTCCACCCTATTTGGCAATAAAAAATGCGACGTATTGCTCACGCCGCACGCCAAAGAATTTTCCCGCTTGTCGGGGAAATCGGTGGAAGAAATTATAGAGAACGGACTGTTTGCGCCTTGCGCTTTTGCCGAAAAATACGGCGTGAACGTTCTTTTAAAAAATGCCTCTAGCGTTATTACGGACGGGGAGCGTATCGCCTTGAACGCGGCGGGCAATTCGGGACTTGCCAAAGGTGGCAGCGGCGACGTGCTTTCGGGGGTAATCGCAGGGCTTTGCGCGCAGGGGCTTTCGACGTTCGACGGCGCACGTCTGGGGGCATATTTGGTCGGAGCAGCCGCTGAACTCGCGGCAAAAGACGAAAGTGAATATTCGCTGACGGCGACAGACGTGATTGCCTTTCTTGGTAAAGCTTTTTTGGCGTTGCAAGGCTAAATTTCAGATTTGCCAAAGATACGCACAAAGATAGAAACAAGCAACAAGGCTACGCTCATAAAAACGTAATAATAAAAGAAAGGCGTCAGCATGGAAAGGAGTAAAATCAGCGCGGCGCTTACTAAAAAGCGTTTGGAATTGTGCTTGGAAAACCACAGTTTCCAGC
Organism: Candidatus Scatosoma sp.; assembly: GCA_045127475.1. Lineage (GTDB taxonomy): Bacteria > Bacillota > Clostridia > Christensenellales > Borkfalkiaceae > Scatosoma. Next base: position 2,619 of record JBGVQH010000114.1, on the reverse strand, counting down.
GGCGTTTCTTTCCGCTTGGCGCGCTGTCGCCAAGATATGTTTTGGGTAAAGCGTCGGCGGTTTTTAAAGCCACGTATACCTCTTCCCCTGTCTTTACGTTGATTTTCAAACGTTGGCAGAGGGCGCGGGCGGGCTCTTCGATATTGCCGCACAGCAGAATTTTTTCCTTGCTCGTTTTCAGTCGCGCGTAATTCGTAACGTCGTCGGCGTTGACGGGTGAAAGTTTAAAATTTAAAAAATAAAACTGCTTTTCGTTGTGCAGGCGAAGGGGAGAGAATCGCTGAAAGGAAAGGTTTTTGGATAGAGCCTTGCGGAAAAATTCCGTTTTTGCGCCGTCGCTAAGCAGGGCGAGATGCAGCAGCAATTTTTCCTTTTCCTGCGCGTCTGAACGCTTTAAAAGCAAGCTGTTGCGTTTGGATTGCAGGTATGCGCCGACGGAGGACATAATCAATCCGCCGCAAAGGGCAGCTAAAAACAGCGAAAGCCAAAACCCTACGGAAAGAAAGCGAAATAGACAAAGTGCAAGCAGGGTGGAGGCTAAAAAGGTAAAAAGAAGGTCGGAAAAAAAAGCAAATCGTTTCATATTTGCATTTTTGCCGAAAAAATCTCTTTCTAAACCTTGAAAAACGTAAAAATATGTAGTATAATGTCTTTGGGTAAAGAAGATGGAAAAGATAGCGATTTTTGGCGGGTCGTTCGATCCGGTGCATACGGAGCACGTTCGCTTGGCAGAGGCGGCGATTGAGGGGCTTGGCTTAGACAAGCTTCTAATTATGCCTGCTTTTGCGCCCCCGCATAAACGGGGCAAGGAGCTCGCGCCCGATTGCGCTCGGTTGGAGATGTGTCGGCTTGCCTTTTCGCATTTGGATAAGGTGGAAATCAGCGATTACGAAATCGCCCAAGGTGGGACGAGCTATACCTATCTCACCTGTCGACATTTTCGCAGCGTCTATCCCAACGCCGAAATTTTTTGGCTGGTGGGAACGGATATGCTGCGCGATTTTCCGACGTGGAAAAATCCGCAGGATATTTTACAAAACGTAACGCTCGGTGTATGCGCCCGCGACGAAAAGGACGGCTGGGAACAAACAGAACAAAGAGCATTTGAAAAAAGATTTGGTAAACACTTTGCTGTTATCCACTATAACGGCGCGCCCGTGTCCTCTACAGAGATTCGGCTTTTGACAGCTGCGGGCTTGTCGATTGACGCTCTTACGCCGCAAAAGGTGGCAGAGTATATCGCAACGAACGGATTGTATCAAATTCCGTTTGCGCGCAAAGCGTTATCCCTTGAAAAGGCGGAGCGCGCGGCGCATAGCGTACGCGTGGCACGCTTGGCGTTGGCTCGGGCGAAGGAATTGCACCTTTCGGAAAGGGCGGTGTTGACGGCGGCGCTTATGCACGATTGCGCCAAAAATTTGCCTGCGGATTCCCCTTATTTGGACGGTTTTGTGTCCCCGACGGCGTGGGGGGATATTCCTGCGCAGGTTTTGCATCAATATCAGGGTGCGTACGTGGCGGAAAAGTATTTCGGCGTGAAAGACGAGGACGTGTTGAACGCCATACGTTACCATACGAGCGGCAGACCGAATATGAGCACTCTGGAAAAGCTTATCTTTTTAGCGGATATGTTGGAAGAGGAACGCCGTTATACGGGCGTGGACGAGCTGCGCGTGCTATTTTGGGATAAGGAGGGGTTGGATAAGTGTCTTGCCGAGGCCTTGTACCAAACGTTGCTGTTTTTGGAGAGCAAGGGGGGTGAGATTTATCCGCTTACCCGCGCGGCGTATGAATTTTATAAGGATAAAAGATAATATTGAATAGAAAGGAGCAAATTATGGCGGAAATCACCAGTAAAGTTATCGCAATCGAGGCATGTAAGGCGCTTTCGGACAAGCTTGGTAAGGATATTGTCGTTTTGTACGTGCGTGAAAAGACGGACCTTTGCGATTATTTTGTCATTGCAAGCGGCAGTAACGCACCGCAAATCCGTGCTATGGGTGAGCGTGTGGAAGAGCTTGTGGAAAAGAATTTAGGACTTGTGCCCACTCGTACGGAGGGGGTACGCGACGGCAGATGGGCGGTTATTGATTATGGGGACGTAATCGTGCATATTTTCAACGACGAAACCCGCCTTTTCTATCACCTTGAAAGGTTGTGGAAAGACGGTGAAAATTTTGCTCGTTTTGACGATAAAACGGGTGAGCTTGTTAATGCAGATTAAGTAAAGGTAGGCATACGGTACGCGATTATCGCACTTTTTGCCGCCTTTGGTTGTGCGGTTATAAGCAATTATTTAAAGCGGATTTCTTTTGGGTCGCCGTAGCGTGGTTTGCTGCGGCGACGCTTTTTTTCCACAATATAATAAATCGGTTCGGGGGACGTTTGCTTTGTTTCCGCTTTGGGTTCGCTTGGTTGTTCGGGTGGTTTGTTTGTCGGCGCTCCGTCGTATATACGCCACCCGCGCGCGGTGAATTTGGCGACGTGTACGCCCAAAAAACAGAGGGCAAATAATAGGATTGAACCGCCAAAGCCTTGCAGAGCGGGGGAAAGAAGAGTGGAAAAAGGAAACAGAAGATAATTTTGTGATAATAATAATGTCATGTGCAACAGTATACG
>JBGVQH010000113.1:0-7544 GCA_045127475.1 Candidatus Scatosoma sp. | reverse complement strand
GGTGAAGGTTTTGAGATTCGCATGGAATTGCCTGCGGAGAAAGGGGAATAAGTATGGAAAACAAGAAAATTAAGGTTTTGGTGGTGGACGATCAACGGGAGCTTGCCGAGGAAATTGGGACGATTTTGCGTACGGACGACGGGTTGGATTTTGTCGGGACGGCGCAGGACGGGTTTGACGCTTTGGAAAAGATGCCTACGCTGAACCCTGACGTGGTGTTGATGGATATTCGTATGCCGAACATGAACGGCGTGGTGGCGACGCAGCGTATCAAAACGGAACACCCCAACGTCAAGGTGGTGATTTTGACGACCTTTGACGACAGCGATTATATTTTAAACGCCATTAACAATGGCGCAAGCGGTTACCTTTTGAAAGATATTGGCAGTAATGCGTTGATTAGTGCTATCAAGAATGCATACGACGGCGATACGATTTTGCCGGCGAAGATTGCACGCAGAATTACCGATGCGGCAAAGAACGTGGCGGCGGATCGGGAAATCCGCTTGCAACGCGCGTTCGGGTTATCCGACCGCGAAATTGAAATTGCACTGATGATGTACGAGGGTTTTACCAACCGTCAAATTTCGTCCGCGTTAAAGCTGTCGGAGGGCACGACGAGAAATTACGTGTCTTGTATCTACGTAAAAACGGGTGCGGAAAATCGTGCGGATGCGGTGGCGGCGATTAAAAACATTCTGTATTAAAGCAAAAAAGGCGAATGGTATGTACGAAACGGTGATTTTTGATTTAGACGGAACTCTTTTGGATACGCTGGACGATTTACACGCGGCGGTGAATGCGGCGCTGGCTATGTACGGCTTGCCCTTGCGTGAAAAGGAAGAAGTGCGTGGATTTGTTGGCAACGGGATTGTGAAATTGATGGAGCGCGCCGTAGGCGAGAAAAATCATCCCGATTTTGACGGGATATTGACGGGGTTTAAGGCATATTATAAAGTGCATTGTAAGGATAAAACGGCGGCGTACGAGGGGATTATCCCCTTATTACAAACTCTGAAAAAACGTGGAATTAAGACGGCGGTTGTGTCCAACAAAGCGGATTTTGCCGTGAAAATGCTGGCGGAGGAATACTTTGACGGCTTATTGCAGGCGGCGGTGGGCGAAAATGAAAGTGCGGGGGTGCGTAAAAAACCTGCGCCCGATTCCTTGCTTTCCGTTATGAACCAGCTTGGTGCGGACAGGGAAACGACGGTATACGTCGGGGATTCTGAGGTGGATATTTTAACAGCGCAAAACGCGGGCGTGGCTTGTCTTTCCGTTACCTGGGGATTTAAAGATAGAGCATTTTTGTTGGAGAACGGCGCGGGGGTTTTGATTGACGAACCGAAACAAATTTTGGTATATTGCAAATAAGAGGAGCAAAGCTACGATGAATGGAATTGGCAATACGAATTTAAAAGAATTGACTGCGCTTACGGGCGTGGAAAATTGCGTGGCGCGCGTGTTTGCCAAGGTGGAAAGTGAAAATCTCGGCGGGTCGATTAAGGACCGCGTTGCTTTTGCGATTATCGACGATGCGGAAAAGAGCGGACGGCTGAAAAAGGGCGGCGTTATTATTGAGGCGACGTCGGGAAATACCGGTATCGGTTTGGCGTTGGCGGCGAAAATGCGCGGTTATCGGGCGGTGATTGTTATGCCCGATACCATGAGTATAGAACGCCGCGAAATGATTAAGGCGTACGGCGGCGAAGTACTTTTGACGGACGGCAAAAAGGGTATGCAAGCGGCAGTGGAACGGGCGAACGAGCTGTTGAAAGCTACGTCGAACGCAATTTTAGCCGACCAGTTTAATAACCCCGTTTGTTGGCAGGCGCATTATCAAACGACTGCACCCGAAATTTGGGCGCAGACGGGCGGAAAAGTGGATATATTCGTGGCTTGTGTCGGTACGGGCGGTACACTGACGGGGGTTGGAAAATATCTCAAAGAAAAAAATCCTACCTGTCGCGTAGTGGCGGTAGAGCCCGCCTCTTCCCCGCTTTTATCGCAGGACAGAGCGGGGGCGCATAAAATACAGGGTATCGGCGCGAACTTTGTGCCTAGTGTTTTGGATAGGACAGTGTATGACGAAGTGTTAACCGCAACGGACGACGAGGCGTTTTTGATGAAAGACCGCCTGTTTAAGGAGGAAAACCTGTTTGTGGGGATTTCCTCGGGAGCGGCGGTGGCGGCGGCGTTAAGGCTTGCCAAACGCCCTGAAAACGCGGGAAAAAATATCCTAACAATATTGCCTGACCACGGGAACAGATATATGAAATAAGGAAATAAAAAAGCTCTGGGAATGAAGTCATCCCCAGAGCTTTTTTTACGTTGTGTTAGCCTAAAATTGCAATCGACAGATAGCAGAACAGGAGTAGGGAAACGACGTCTACAATCGTCGTGATAAAGGGGTTGGCGACAACGGCGGGGTCAAGCCGACAGACTTTTGCCAAGATAGGCAATAGAGCGCCGACAAGCTTTGCTAAGATAACCGTGCCAAACAGTGCCAACGATACGACCAGGCTGACGTCCCACGTGTACCCCTCAATATTTAAAAGCATTCCGTCCAAGACAATTAATTTTGCAAAGCAGACGGCGGCGAGGGTAAGCCCAAGCAATATGGCAGCCCGCAGTTCTTTCCAAACAACTTTGCCAACGTCCCGTGTTTCAATTTCGCCGAGAGAGAGGGAGCGAATGACCGTTACCGACGCTTGCGAACCGGAGTTTCCCCCCGTGCCCATAATCATAGGTACGCATGCCAAAAGGCAGGGCAGCAGTTTTGCCTCGTATCCGTTTAAAATGAGTGCGGTAAACGAAGAGGTAATCAGCAAGATGAGTAGCCAAATCACGCGGCTGCGCCAAAGGCTGAATACACCCGTTTTTAAATAGGGTTTATCCGTCGGGGCGATAGCTGCCATCTTTGCGATATCTTCGGTATTTTCTTCCTGCAAGACGTCCATGGCGTCGTCAACGGTAACGATACCGACGAGGCGCATCTCTCTATCGACGATAGGCAGAGCCAAAAAGCCGTAATCGGAGATTTTGCGTGCTACTGCCTCTTTATCGTCCTCGGTGTACGCATAAATGACGTTTTCCTGCATGATGTCCGCAATAAACGCGTTTTTGGGGGCAAGCATTAAATCTTTCGCGGTTACCAAGCCCAAAATTTTGTTGGTCGGATCAATGACGTAGCAGGTGTAAATGGTTTCCTTGTCGATTGCCGTTCGGCGGATACGCTCGAAAGCGTCGTCTACCGTCATGGTGGGAAGCAGGGAAACGAACTCTATCGTCATGATACTACCCGCACTGTCTTTGGGGTATTTTAAAAGCTCGTTGATATAGGCGCGCGTTTCACTGTCGCTTTGCGCCAAAACACGCTTGACCACAGAGGCGGGCATTTCTTCAATTAAGTCGACGGCGTCGTCCAAGAACAGCTCGTCCATGACTGCTTTCAATTCGCGGTCGTTCAATTTATGAATGAGCTTTTCCTTGACGTCGCTGTCCATTTCGACAAACGTCTCCGCAGCCAAATCCTTGGGCAAAATACGGAACAGTACCAAAAGGTCAGCGTCCCGCTCCGTTTCTTCAAAGACTTCGGCAAGGTCGATGGCGTTCATTGACGAGAGCAGCGGCTTTAAAACAGCGTAGTTACGCTCTTCCAACAAAATTAAAATTTCGTCTAATTCGGCGATACGGCGCACGATTTCTTGGGGCATCTCCTCGATAATATCGACGGTGTCGTCAACGGACATTTCGTCCATGACCGCCTCCAGCTCGTCGTCGCGCAAGCCGCTGATGACCATTTCCTGCAAGGACGGCTCTAATAAGAGCAATACGTCCGCCATCAATTCGCTGTCAAGTTCCCGACAGAGGGGAATGAGTGTTTGCTCTTCTAAATTTTTTAAAAATTCCGCAACGTCTTCTGCCGTGCAATCGTGTAATTGCTGTGCGGCGGTTGCATAATCCTGTCTGTCCAACCAGCCGTTAATAAAATCAAAAATTTCTTTTTCCATGATACTCTACCTCCGTAATTTTAAAATTTCGGTTAAATCGTAAGGTAGCGTATTCTCGAAAAGTAGGGTTATCTATGCGGATGCAAGAAGAAACAATCCGCAAGGGCAATCGTACTTAGCGGGTCTACGCCGTTACTTGGATAACTGTCGCTCATAAAATTGTTCCTCCTTTTGTTTTAGATTAAGTCGCCCCAAAATTTTGAGGATTAGTCGTCTTTTTTCTTGCGCATAGCGCGGAAAATCAACACGTCGGTTAAGAGTAAAACCGCTGCACCGCCCAAGAGTAAGAACGCCAAACGCCAAATGCCGTCCTGGTCTGCGTTCTTTTCGCCGTACGTTTCTGTTTCGGGCGTGGGGGGCGTGGGGTCAAATTCAATTAAATACGCCTTGGGTACGTACCCTGTATGCGTGAGGTTTTCTCCGTCTGTGTACTGCACGAGATAGTAGGAATAATCCAAATCATTTATCTCGCCGAGTACGGAAATTTGCACGTTTCTATCCAGCGTCGTTGCCGTCGGTAGGCTGGAAAGATGGGGGAATTTATAGACGGGGACTTGGTTGCTTGTATACATAATTTGTGCACTTTCGTAGGTTTTTTGGTGGAAATCCTTTTCCTCGTTTGTCAGTGCAGAGCAATCGCTTGTCAACGCAAGGCAACTGCGGTAGCTACGCGTTTGCGTATCGTAGAACACCAAAACGGCGTGTTTACCATTTTCCGTTTCCGCTATTTTCAACGCTGTCAACGAAGGGGCACAACGGCTGTAATCCACGTACGGGAAAACCTCTGCATTTGCAAGGGCGGTAAGGTCGAAATCAATCAGCATGGCAGAGCTGCGCAATTTAACGATTTCCACGTTTGCTGTGCTTTGGTCGAAGATTTGCGTGTCGATACCGTTGACGGGAATATTTTTCACCGTTGGCAGGTCGAGTAAACTCGTCTTTGCTAAATAATTTTCTTTATACAGCACGTACGTTACGTTGTCTTCAATACCGAAAGCAAAGGATTGTACGGTTGCGCTGTCGCTGTATATCAGCGGTTCGTTCAGTCCGTAGGGTGTCTTTTGGTCGGATTTTTGTAATTTTCCGTCAGCCAAAGCATATACGCCGCCGTCATAATCAACCATGATTTTTTCGGTGTTCGCAGGGACAGAGGCAATCGGAGTATTTTCAAAATCGTCGGGGGAAAGGAAAGACGTTTCGTCAAAGCGGTATACGCTGTTTCCGCTGACAATATAAAGATAGCCGTAGGCGTCCGCCGTTAGCAATTTTGCATAACGGGTGGACGTTTTTTTGCTTTCGGTTACGCTCCATACGCCGTCTTGCTCGGTAGCGACGTAATAGTGGTTGTTGTCCGTTGCAAAGTAGTATTTTCCGTACACGTTCGCCGCGCCGACGAGAGTGCCGTTAAAGCTGTCAAAGGTCGCAAGCTTTTGTCCGTAATTTTCGTTCGTTAAATCGTACACAACTGCCAGTGTGCTGTTTGCCGCCAGCAGTGTGGTTTCGTCGCCCGCCAAGTAGGTAGGGGCAAAATCTATTGCAATCGAGCGGGTGAAGGTGTCGCTGTTTGTATCGTATACCGAAATACGGCTGTTGCCGTTGTCCGTGATAAACAGCTTGCCGTGTGAAAGCAGTGTTTCGGTTGCTCCGTTAAAACGGTGGGGACTGTCCGACGTGTTACAGATTTCAAAATCGGTAAACTCGGAGTTTTCTAACGAGTATTGACGAATGGAAGAGCCTTTGACGACGTACAGGTAGTCGCCGAGCAACGCAAGAGAGGAATAGCCGCCCGTATAATGAGCCAACGGGGTTACTGTCGAGGCAAGCTTTCCCGCGAGGTCGGCTAAGCTATATGCATAAAAATCGCCCGAAAGCATACTGCACGTTAATACGCCGTTTTGGATTTGCATCGATACGATTTCATCGTAAGGAAAGGTCGTAATAGGTGCGCTTTCTTTGGTTTGTGGGTTGATTTTCCACAACGTTCGGTCCTCGTCTGTATAATACAATTCTCCGTTCCAAAAGGCGATTGCGGGTTTGTCCTCTACGTGGGCAAGGGTATCTGCCCTCGCGCCGTCAAGTGTAACGTAGGATACCGCCGCTTGCGTTTTGACGTCTGTGTAATACACTACGTCGTCTACGATTAAAAAGGACGAGCAGGGGAATTTCGGGTCGTTTTCTGTCAACGAAACGTTGCTGACCTGTAAGCTTTCGGGATTGAGCAGATATAAATACGTGCCGTCCAAAAAATATAAGCCGTCGTCGCTGTAAAATTGCAGCTCCATCACGTTGTTTTTTGTGGGGTCGGCTTGGTTGAGCGTATGCTCGTATTTGCGATATTCGTTATCGGCAACGTCATATACGTAGATGGCGTTGCCGTCTGCGATTGCCATATAATCGTTGCAAACCGCTACGTCCATCGGATTGTTCAAGGACAGGTATTGTTGATAGCTGTCGGGGACAAGCAAGCTCGTTTCCGCCTCGGCTGTTCTTGGCGCGGCGGTATGGGCGTATGCCGTTTGCTTGCCGTGTGATTTTTGTGTAGACGAAAATACCGTCGCTATGCTGACAAGCGCGGTGCAAGAAAGTAAGAATGCAGTTGCCTTTGCAATTTTTCTCATACAAAATTATTATAACACCGTTTTTAAAAAAAAGCAAGGATTATTGCATGCGCTTTTTTTCCTTTTAGGAAAAAGTTTGCAAAGAGGGGATAAGCGGCTGAGGGTATGATGAGATTGCCGCGCTGCGCTCGCAAGGACAGGGGGAATAAAATACAAAGTGGCCTAAAAAAGAAAACAAACGGTTGGAAAAATTAGCCAAAATTAGCCAAAATATTCTTTAATAGGCATACATTTGTCATATTTTATGTGTTATACTTGGTTAAAAATACGAACAAATGTTCGGATTTATGTAAAAAACGTGGCAGTACCCTCTTGCAAAAATTGTGGGTGGTGGGATAATAGGCGCGACCTTTCCGCGGGCGGCAAGATGATCTTGCAGCCAGACTTACAACGTTGTCGTACGTGTGTTTAGGAACATCCGCATTTGTTTGGGGGCATAGACGACCAGAGTGAATATGTGTGGGCGGTTGGCAACCGCTGGCAAGTCTTACAATCTTGCGCTGTGGCCGAAATGTTGTCCGAAAACATGCGAGGACATGAACTATATGCGTGGAAAGAAAAAAATTAACTGCAAGAGTATCTTGCTTGGAGGTGAGTGAAATTTGGAAAATTACGCAAAGGTGATTTTGTACGCCTATCCGCTGTTGAAAACGGTGGGAGAGGATTACGCCGTACATATACGCAAAAAAGCGGTGCTCTCCTACGAGAGCAATTTGACAACCGAACGCTTGGCGGAATATCTCGCAGGCGAGATTATCGAAAAGAATAGTCTGGAATGGCTGAAAAACACCATCGAAACGGTGCTGGGAAAACTTTCGGCAGAGGAACAAGCGCTGATACCTATTCGTTATTTTGGGCAGACGAAAAAGCTCCGTGATTTTCTGGGTGGACAAGCCGAAAAGCGCAAGGGCGG
>JBGVQH010000112.1:0-6321 GCA_045127475.1 Candidatus Scatosoma sp. | reverse complement strand
ACCTGCACGCCGTCTTTTGGCTGCGGCGTCAAGTTGTATGTTCCACTCCGAATTTTCTTTAAACTTTCTACAATCAATTTCGCGCCAAGCACAGAAAGCCGCTCGGACAATTCGCCAGAGGTTTCCGTTTCGGAAATCGGCGTTTTTTCCACGCACAGCACGTCGCCGCTATCCAACCCCAGTTCCGTTTTCATAATGGAAACGCCCGTTGTTTTTTCGCCGTTTACAATACAGCTTTGTATCGGGGACGCGCCGCGATATTTGGGCAACAGCCCCGCGTGAATATTCCAAACACCCATAGGAAATGCGTCCAAAACCGCCTGCGTCAAAATTTGCCCGTATGCGCACGTTACCAACAACTGTGCGCCGAGCGCCTTTATTTTTGCAATTTCGTCGCGGATTTTTTCAGGCTGAAAAACGGGAATTCCTTTTTCTTGCGCAAACGTTTTCACAGGGGGCGGTGTTAAAATTGCCTTGCGCCCCTGCGGTTTGTCCTGCTGGGTGATTACCCCGACCACTTCAAATCCGTTTTCTATTAAATTTTTCAAAGGGGCTACCGCAAAATCGGGCGTACCTGCAAAAACGATTTTCATAATATTTCCTTTTTATTTCGCGCTTTCAACGTGAATAGCTTTATCGATATACAAAATTCCGTCCAAATGGTCGAGTTCATGACAAATTGCGCGGGCAAAAAAGCCCTTAGCTTTCACCGTTTGCGGATTACCGTTTCTGTCCTGATACACGACGGTAACCTTCATCGGGCGGGAAACGATACCCTGTTTCGCGCGGACGGAAAGGCAACCTTCCCAACCGCTCTGTTCCCCTTTTTGCGCAACAATTTTGGGGTTGATAAATTCAAAATACCCCTCTTCCACGTCCACCACCGCGAGGCGGCGCAAAATCCCCACCTGCGGCGCGGCAAGACCTGCGCCCTCTTCCTTTTTTACCGTTTCTTTCATATCGTCCAAGAGTTTCCACAGCTTTTCGTCAAACTCTTCTACGGGAAAACATTTTTGTCTTAACACGTCGTCGCCGACCTGTACTACGTTTCTAATAGCCATAATATTACTCCTTAGCAATGATTTGACGGCTACGCCAATTATAATGAATTGGCTATCGCCACGATTTGAACGCACCGCGCTCATGAATTGAAAGCCACTGGCTTTCATGAATTGCCGACCTTTGTCGGCATTATGGTAATGTTTCCACAATGCAAAACTTTGTTTTGCAATTCATGCGCAAAGCGCAATTTATGTGTTTAACAATTCACGCGCCAACGGCGCAATTCATTATTTTAACTTAAATTCGTGGGGTTTTCTTCTACGCTAACCAATACGTCTCTCGTCCGCGCCTCCGCGCAAATATCGTAGATAAGCGGCAGAACCGACGTGTCGGTCAAACGCATTAACACCTGATAACGGTGCTTGTTTTGTATCCGCCTTATCGGCGCATGCATCTTGTTGAAGAACAGGAATTTGTCGGTATGTTCCGTATAGAGCCGTTCCAGCTCCACGTACACCGTGCGCAAGCCCTCGATCGTCTTTTTCTCGTCCTCGCCCGTTACCAACACCCGCACTATCTTAGAAAAGGGCGGGAATTGCATCGCCGCACGCAGAGAAATTTCGTTTTCGTAAAAACCCTGATAATCGTACGCCGTCGCAAAACGCAACACCTCGTTTTCGGGGTCGAACGTCTGCAAAACGACCTTGCCCTTTTCTTCCGCCCTGCCGCTGCGCCCCGCTACCTGCGTGAGGAGCTGAAAGGTGCGCTCGCCGCTCCTATAATCGGAAAAATGCAGACTCATATCCGCGTCCAAAATCCCTACCAAGGTAACGGACGGGAAATCGTGTCCCTTTGCAATCATTTGCGTTCCGACCAAAATATCCGCCTTGTGCTCGGCAAAGGTTTTCAAAATTTTATAATGCCCCTCTTTGCCGCTCGTGGTGTCGTTGTCCATGCGCAAAATGCGCGCCGTCGGGTACAGCTTTTGTAAATCCGCCACTACCCGTTGCGTACCCGTACCCGCGTAGGACAATTTCACACCGCCACATTCAGGACAGGCAGAAAGCATGTTGTATTTCATGCCGCAATAATGACATTTTAAACAATTTTCTTCTCGGTGATAGGTCAACGAAACGTCGCAGTGCTGACATTTTGCCACGTACCCGCATTCCTTGCAAATCACCGTTTGCGAATATCCGCGGCGGTTCAAAAACAAAATTGCTTGCTTGTCCGCGGCAAGACATTTTTCTATCTCTTCTTTCAGCACGCCCGAAAACGCCGAATTATTCCCGCGGCGCACCTCTCGGCGCATATCCGCAATAATCACCTCAGGCAGAGGTCGCTTGTTGATACGCTTTTCTAATTTTATCAGGGAAAATTCCCCCTCACTCGCCCGCTTGTAGGTATCCACCGCAGGGGTTGCGCTCCCTAACACTAGCTTGCAGCCGTTCCGCTTTGCACGCAATAACGCCACGTCAAAGGTGTTGTATCTTGGCGCAGTTTCACTGGAATAGCTAGAATCATGCTCCTCGTCAATAATAATCACGCCCAAATTTTCCAAGGGTGCAAAAATCGCACTGCGTGCGCCGATGGCAATTTTCGCCTCGCCCGTACGCAACCGCCACCATTCGTCAAACCGTTCGCCCGCAGAAAGTCCGCTGTGCAAAATCGCCGCGTTTTTTCCAAACCGCGCCCGAAGTTGGGCAAGCATTTGGGGGGTAAGCGAAATTTCAGGCACAAGAAAAATCGAGCTTTCGCCTTTTTGTAAACACGCGGCAATCAGGGTGAGATAAATTTCCGTTTTACCGCTCCCCGTTACGCCGTGAATCAGCTGTACGGTGCGTTCGTCGGTGTTGATTGTATCCACCGCCCGCTGTTGGTCTGTCGTAAGCGTGCGCGATACACGTTCGCTTTCCACACTCTTATACGGGTCGCGCAAAATCTGCTCTTTCGCAATCTTGACGTACCCTTTCTTTTCAAGAGCAGTAATAGCGCCAGGAAACAGGTTGTTAAGATACGCACATTCGCTCTTGCCGTTCTTTGCGAGGTATTCCGCCGCGCCGAGCTGATTTTTCGCCGCTTTCGACAATTTCATATCTTCCACAGCAACCGTCAGTTCGGCATAATTTTTCGTCAACTCCCGCACCTTACCCGTTCGCATTTCGGACGGCAAAAACAAGCGCAAAGTAAGTGCTTTGGGCACGCGGTAACGCACGGCGAGCTTTTCCGCAAGGGAAAGACACTCGCTATTTAGCGCAGGCAACTCGTCAGGGCAGGGAAACACCTTTTTCAACTTTTCAGAGGGCACGTCTGATTTTTCCTTGACGCGCATAACAAAACCGGGCACGGTTTTGCCGCCAAAGGGCGCGCGAACCCGACTGCCGACGGCAACGTTTTCGTCGCAGAGATAATCGTATATTCTATCCGTTTCACTCGTCGCGATATCGACGATTACTTCCGCAATCATATGCCACCTTTGAAAAATGAATTGGCTAACGCCATGATTTGAACGCATGGCGTTCATGAATTGAAAACCTGCGGTTTTCATGATTTGACGGCTTTGCCGTCATTGGAAATATTTCCACAATGCGAAGCAAGGCTTTGCAAATCATGCGCAAAGCGCAATTCACGTTCGTTAAAACAATTCATGCGGCTTTGCCGCAATCCATTAAAAAACGCCTCGCTAGCGAGGCTATTTTTTAGTCCTTTGCGACGATTACTTTACCGTCTGCAATATCCTTGCACGCGGAAAGCAATTCTTTGTCCTTGCCCGTTGAATCGTGCACGCCGAGGTTGCGTTCCGTTTCAATAATCTGACGTGCGCGTTTTGCCGCAATCGTGCAAAGCGCATAGCGGCTGATAGGTTCTTCTTCCGTACCAAGTTTACGGATCATTGCATCTACTGAAGGTTCGTTAATCATATTTCTTACACTCCTTATTCCGTGTTTTTTATCTTTTTTTACTTAGCGTCGAGAATGTTTTCAATCTCGCCGATCGCCCTTTCTAAATCGTCGTTGACAACTACGTAATCGTATTTATCCTGCTGGGACAGCTCGTATTCCAAGCGCGAAAGACGATTTTTAATTGCCTCTTCCGTTTCCGTACCACGCCCAACCAAACGACGTTTCAGCTCTTCTACCGACGGCGGCGCAATCATAATCAATACGCTTTCGGGAATTGCCTTTTTCGTGTTCAAAGCCCCCACTACGTCGATTTCCAAAATTACCGATTTCGTCTTGAGCATTTCTTGCACAAAACTCTTCGGCGTGCCGTAATAATTGCCAAAATGCTCGTCGTATTCCAAAAAATCCCGTTCCTCGATACGACGTAAAAATTCTTCCTTTGTCAAAAAGAAATATTCCTTGCCGTGGGTTTCCCCCTCGCGCGGAGCGCGCGTCGTACAGGAAATCGATTCCGTCACGTCGGCACGGCGAGCCTTTATCGCCTTGACAAGCGTTCCCTTGCCTACCCCCGACGGGCCGGAAATTACCAACAGTTTGTTTTTCATCTTACGCACTCCTTATTCGAGGTTTTGCACTTGCTCGCGGATTTTTTCAATCTCGTTTTTCAAGGCAAGCCCCGCGCGGGTAATCGTTACGTCATTACTCTTAGAACAGGTCGTATTCGCCTCGCGGTTGAATTCCTGCACCAAAAAGTCCAGCTTTCTGCCCACGATACCCTCCGTAGCGATACTTCTAAACTGCTGAATATGGCTGCGAAGTCTGGTCAATTCCTCGTCAATATTACTCTTGTCTGTGAACACGGCAACTTCCGTCAAAATGCGGTTTTCGTCAATTTTCGCCTCGGTCAGGTATTCCTGTACGCGGGCGGTCAGTTTGTCGCGGTATTCCCGTGCAATCAAGGGCGCGCGAGCGGTAATTTCGTCCACCAAACCCTCTATGGTTTTCACGCGCGAAAGCATATCCTCTTTCAACTTTTCGCCCTCGACAGCGCGCATTTCGTTAAGCGCATCTAACGCGGTATTCAAGGCAACGTCCAACGCTTTCGTCATCTCTTCGTCAAGGCTGACGCTATCCTCTTGTTTCAAGACGTCGGGATAGCGCAAAACCGACGAGAGCGTAACGTCGTCTGTTAAATCGGGAAACGCCTCTTTAAGTACCTTTGCCGCCGCCACGTACGAGCTCGCAAGCGGAATATCCACCGTGAGCGAAGTCGGTCTTTCGCGTTTGTCTTTATATGAGATAAACAAATCGGCATGACCGCGCGTGAGCTTTTTGCGAATGGTATTGCGAATTACGTCCTCGTACGCCGCAAAAATACGGGGCGCGTTGATAGACACGTCCAAATAACGGTTATTTACCGTCTTGATTTCGCAGGTCAGCTCCAAGCCGCCTTCTGCATATTCCCCTTTTCCGTAACCCGTCATACTGAGCATATCGGTTTTATCCCCTTTTAGCGTCGTTTTCAACGCGTTTTTGTTTGCCCGCTTTACGGGTTATATCATTATAGCACACCTTTTTGCATTTTTCAAGTCCTTTTTCTCTTTTTTTAATAAAAAAGAGAGAAAATAACGGAGCGGCAAAACCGCTCCGCTATTTTATACCCGTTTTTATTTACTCTCAATCACTATTAGTCTATTGTTTACTCACCTGCGTTTTCAACAGAGGGCAAGTCGCCAACCGTCGCATCACCGTAACTGAACAGATATTTTTCAATCATGATAGGCGCCGTTTGATATTCCGCGTCCGTAGATACGGCATGCAAGAACCCGATTTTGCCATCGATAATGCCCACCGTAACCGTTAAGGTATCGTTCCATTTGTAGCTGTAACCGCCCATCGTTTCGTCGTACGTCCAGTTTTCAAACGCCAAATCTTCGGGAAGCAATTCTTCCACCATCCAAGCACCTTTAATCGTGATTGCATCGCCCATTTGTTCCGCCGTCCAATTTTCGCCGTCATACGATTCCCACGAATAGTTCTTACCGTCCACGTTTCCGCAGTAGCTATACCTACGGAACGAGCCGTATCCAGGCACTTCCTGCATTATCTCGACATAACCTTTGTTATTTGCAATCGAAATAAGACCAATACCGCGCGTTAACAGGTTTTCACCCGTTTCGTCCAACCCGTCCATACCGACTTCTGCAAAAAAGTTATCCGCCGCCATGGTCGCCGCGATTGCCGCACTCCAGCTTTCCGCGTTTACCTGTTCGCCTTTGGGCAATACCACTTCTTCTATATCCGAACCACCAGCGTTCAAATCAGGCAATTCAAAATCTACCGCGTTGCCGTATTCAATTACGGACGTTACGTACATGGACTCGCCTTCCATTTCTCCTACGTATGTAATTACTTT
>JBGVQH010000111.1:0-7007 GCA_045127475.1 Candidatus Scatosoma sp. | reverse complement strand
CGCCGAAATAATCGGTACGTTTGCCGCCTTGGCTTGCTCAACAAGGGCAATTTTGCCGCTGACCGTATCAATAGCGTCTACCACGTAATCGTACGCCGAAAAATCGAACTGCGCCGCCGTTTCAGGCAGATAAAATACGTTGTGCGTATACACCGTGATATTCGGGTTGATATCCTTGGCACGCTCTGCCGCCACTTCCGTTTTCAACCGCCCCACCGTGGAGTGCAAAGCAATAATTTGGCGGTTGATATTCGACAAGCTAACCACGTCGCTGTCAATCAGGTCAAGTGCGCCTACACCGCTACGGGCAAGTGCCTCCACAACATAACCGCCAACACCGCCCACGCCAAACACCGCTACGCGCGATTTTTTCAATTTTTCAACACCTTCTTGTCCAAGCAAGAGCGCCGTTCTGGAAAATTGCATAATTTTCTCCGTTTTTAATCCGTTTGCTTCCACGCATCGGGCATTGTGCGGTTGTTTTTAAACCATTCTGTGTCCTTAAACAGGGTATTGTTGTTGGAGCAATTTACGCTGACCGTTTCGCCGTCCGACGACACCACGATATTGCCGTTCATCGACGTAAACCCTGCCGCATTGTCCGCAACAATCGTCGTTACGTACACCTTATCGGTATAGGGCGCAACGTTATCCACAAGTGCCTGCGACGGGAACATATTTGCCACGTTATCCGTATACTCGTCGCTACCGCAGCAGCAGCACACGCACACGATTTTCGGCTGTATCACCGCAAATAATTCAGGCGTGTTGGACGTGGGACTGCCGTGGTGTCCGCCCTTGAAAAGGTCGCATTTGGGCAAGTCGTTTTTTTCAACCAGCGATTGTTCGCCGTCATGCTCCAAATCCCCCGTAAACAGGTAATTTTTCGCACCCTGCGTCAATAGCATACACACCGAATAATCGTTTTCGTCGCTCGTCGTTTCCTCGTAAAAACGTTGATACAAAATATTCATCGTTACGTTTTCGCCAAGTTGATAGGAGCGTTTTGCGCCATTTTCTTCGTTATAGCATTCCAGCGCGGTATAATGCTTTGCCCCCGATTGCACCTCTAAATCACGCAGAGCCTCGTATTCTTGACGTATTTTGGAGGACGAATCAGACAACGGATAATCAATAATCGTCTCACATACAAAGCTTTCAAATATCCCGTCGATTTTTGTCGTACCGACAAACCCAGCAACGTGGTCTTCGTGCGCATGCGTGGCTATCACGTATTCCAACACACCGTCCGTGCAATATTGCTGTACGTAGGGCACAATCGTACCAGCAGAACTCTTAATAGAGCCTGCGTCAATCAATACTTCGGTATCCCCCACCTTAATCAGCGTGCAATCCCCCGTGTATTTGTTGCCAAGCTCTAAAAAATGAATGCTCAATTCGTCTGTAACAATATCCTCCACGTCGCTGCTTTCTGACGAGGTTTCACTTTCGGACGAGGTTTCGTTTTCCGACGAGGTTTCACTTTCTGACGAGGTTTCACTTTCTGACGAGGTTTCGTTTTCTGACGAGGTTTCGTTTTCCGAGGATATTTCTTGGCTGCTGTCCTTGCCCAACAGTTCGTCTAAAACTGCACAGGAGGAAAAGCCAAAGCTAAACGCCGCCGTTAAGAAAAGCGCAGATAGAGTTTTCCAAATTTTTTTCATATTCTTCCTTTCTTTATGCCTATCAATAGGCTATTTTTGAAAAAACTGCCGTCGGGAAAAAACTCGACGGCAGTTCGTTTCATCATCTGTTATTTCGCTTTTCTATCCTACGAAAATTACATGGATTCGTGGATCGTTCTGGAAATAACGTCGTCCTGCTGTTCTTTCGTAAGTTTGATGAAGTTTACAGCATACCCGGAAACACGAATGGTGAGCTGAGGATACTTTTCAGGGTGTGCCTGCGCATCCAAAAGGGTTTCACGATCGAATACGTTTACGTTGAGGTGATGACCACCGTCGCCTACGTAACCGTCTAACATATTAACCAAATTATCTACTCTGTTCGACATAATATTATCTCCTTTTTATTTTATTTGATGCTTGCCGCCCGAACGTATCAAGCAAGCAAACAGATTTTTGTTTTGTCCTTAGTCCTCTTTACCGAGGGATGCGGGCATAATCGAGAAGGTGTTAGAAATACCGTCTCTCGAATATTCATAAGGCAACTTAGCAACCGATTCCAAGGACGCCAACGCGCCGTTGCTATCTCTACCATGCATCGGGTTCGCGCCAGGTGCAAGAGGCGTACCGCCGCGGCGGCCGTCAGGCGTGTTACCCGTCTTCTTACCGTATACAACGTTGGACGTAATCGTCAAAATCGACGTCGTAGGAACGCTGTCGCGATAGGTGTAATGGCTCTTAACTTTCTTCATGAACGCTTTCAACAGCCATACTGCAAGTTCGTCTGCTCTATCGTCGTTGTTGCCGTATTTAGGGAATTCGCCTTCGATACGGAAATCTACAACGATACCGTGTTCGTTACGGATAGGATATACCTTTGCGTACTTAATCGCAGAGAGCGAGTCAGCCGCGCAGGAAAGACCTGCGATACCCGTTGCGAAGAAACGGCGAACTTTCGTATCGTGCAACGCCATTTCCAACGATTCGTAAGAATACTTATCGTGCATGTAATGGATAACGTTCAGCGTGTTTACGTACAATTCCGCAAGCCACGTCATCATGTTATCAAACTTCGCCTTAACTTCTTCGAAATCAAGCGCATCGTTGCTGGTGATAGGCATAAATTCGGGGGAAACCTGCATGGGCTTACCCGTCTTTTTATCGATAATGAGCTCGTCTTTACCGCCGTTGATTGCATACAGCAAGCACTTTGCAAGGTTTGCTCTTGCGCCGAAGAACTGCATGTCTTTACCAACTTTCATACAGCTTACGCAGCAAGCGATACAGTAATCATCACCCATTTCAGGACGCATCAAATCGTCGCTTTCGTACTGAATGGAAGAGGTACGAATGGAAATTTCTGCACAGTATCTCTTGAATGCCATAGGCAATCTCTTCGACCACAAAACGGTAAGGTTGGGTTCGGGTGCAGGACCAAGATTGTCAAGCGTATGCAGAACACGGAAAGAGTTCTTGGTTACAAGCGTTCTGCCGTCCACACCCATACCGCCGATAACTTCCGTTACCCACGTAGGGTCGCCCGAGAACAATTCGTTGTATTCTTTCGTTCTCATGAACTTCACGATACGGAGTTTCATGATGAAGTGGTCCATGAATTCCTGTGCCTGTTCTTCGGTGATTATGCCGTTTTTCAGGTCGCGTTCGATATAGATATCAAGGAACGTGCTGTTTCTACCGATGGACATTGCCGCACCGTTTTGGTCTTTAACTGCACCAAGGTAACCAAAGTACAACGCCTGGATTGCTTCCTGCGCCGTCGTTGCGGGTTTGGAAATATCGCAGCCATATTTAGCTGCCATTTCTTTAAGACCTTTGAGCGCCTTGATTTGTTCGGAAAGTTCTTCACGGTCGCGTACCTTATCGGGAGTCATCGTGCCACCCATGGCAAGCTTATCTTCCTCTTTCTTCTGAATAAGGTAATCTACACCGTAAAGCGCAACACGGCGGTAGTCGCCTACGATACGGCCTCTGCCGTAACCATCGGGAAGACCAGTCAAAATGTGTGCGGAACGAGCTGCTCTCATTTCCGGAGTATATGCGTCGAACACACCTTCGTTGTGCGTCTTACGATATTTCGTGAAGATTTCTCTCACGGAAGGATCAAGCTCGAACCCGTAAAGCTGCAACGCGCTTTCGGAAATACGAAGACCGCCGAAAGGCTGCAAGGAACGTTTGAAAGGTTCGTCCGTCTGTACACCTACGATCTTTTCAAGATCTTTATCCAAATAACCTGCGCCGTGGGACGTAAGCGTGGAAACCACTTTCGTGTCTGCGTCCAATACACCGCCTGCTGCAAGTTCTTTCTTCGTCAAATCGCAAACGATTGCCCAAAGCTTTTTCGTCGCTTCCGTTGCGGGAGCAAGGAACGCCGAATCCCCTTCGTAAGGCGTGTAGTTGCGCTGAATGAAGTCGCGCACGTCTACTTCGTCGTTGCACCATTTACCGGGAACAAATCCTTTCCAACCTTTGTATTGCATCATATTCAGTAACTCCTATAAAAATATAATTTTTTTCTTTTTATTTACTTCGTCCATATTTTTAGACGTTGTTTCCCGTTTTATTTCTTCATAGCTTTGCGTGCTTCAATCTTCGCGTCCAGCCAAATTTCTAAAATTTCCTCAGGCTGAAAACCGTGGCAACGGGCAAAAATTTCGCCGTCTTCTACCAGCAAAATGGTAGGCACTTTTTCTATTTCCCAAGTTTCCATTAAAGGCAGCGTCGTATAATCAGCCTCTACGTGCACCAAACGAATATCGTTGCGCGCGTCGCAAAGCTCTTTTAAAATCGGCATCAGCGTTAAGCAGTTTGCGCAAGATTCGCCGCTGACCTCTACACAGCAAAGCCCTTGTAAATGTTCTTTATAATCCTTTTCGTTCATTATCTACCTTCGTTTAAAATCCGTTTTGCATTGAGCACCCGCTCTTTCGTCGGCGGTTCCACACCTTTAAGCGGATATTCCATACCCAGCTTTTCGTATTTGACCTCGCCCATGGTGTGGTAGGGCAAAACCTCTACTTTTTCCACCGTTTTCAGCGTGTCTATGAACGTGCGTGTACGCTGTAAGCTTTCGTCGCTGTCGGTTACGTTCGGCACAAGCACCTGCCGTATCCAAATTTTTTTGTTACGCTCGCTTAAAAACTGCGCAAACGCCAACGTGTTTTGATTGCTCTGCCCCGTCAGCTTTTTACAAGCCTCGTCGTCGATATGCTTGATGTCTAGCAAAAACAAATCGGCAACGGCAAGTAATTTCTCGTGCTTTTCAACGCTTGCAGAGTTGTCAGCGCGGAACGTAATACCCGAAGTGTCTACGCAGGTGTGAATACCTTTTTGTTTCAGTTTCGTAAACAGCTCCGTTACGAAATCAATCTGCAAAAGAGGTTCTCCGCCCGTAACGGTAACACCGCCCTGATCCCCAAAATAATTTTTGTATCTAAGCGCACGGTCGATTACTTCGTCTACGGTGTATTCGCTGCCTCCTGCCCCCCACGTATCGGGGTTATGACAATATTGACAGCGCAAGGGACAGCCTTGCAAAAAAACGACAAATCGGATCCCCGGTCCGTCCACCGTACCGAAGGATTCAAATGAGTGAATACGTCCCGTCATTTTTGCTCCTCTCGAATACCGCTTTTCATGCCGCGCATCCGTCCTTTCGTATTTAGAAAAAAGGCGCAACGCGAGCCCGCGTGACGCCCATGTGTTCTCACGAATTTTATTATAACAAACGAAATTTATTTTGTCAAGCCTTTCACATAAATTTTCCGTATCTTTTTCTATTTTTCCTTTATAAAGGAAAGGCACGAAAGTCCACATAAAAAAGCAGAAAGCATGGCAGGATTTACCGCCACGCTTTCCACATCAAAAAAGGAGTTTGACATATTTTGTGAGCCTATTAATCGGCAACCCTTTTCACGGTAGCCACGAGTATTATATAGCAAACTCTTTAAAACCGCAATACCTTTATTGCAAATTTCTTCTAATTTTCACAAAAAAGACATAAAAAACAAAAACCCCGCCATACGTATCGCAATGAACGGGATTTTTTTGTAATTTTTAAGACTTAAACACAAAGATTTTTCTGCCGATATAATTCCAAACAAGGACGATACAGGTCATAATCGCCTTTGCAACCCACTCGTTCCACGTAACGCCCAAAAATTTCGTAACACCGAAAAGTTCAAACCCGGGAATGAGATGCGTTTTTAACAACCATACGCCAAGCAACGTCATAACCAAGCCTATTACCGAGATGACCACGAAAATAGCAAAGGATTTTTTAGAGGTCGCCTCTTCTTTATTGCGTACCGCACGGAACACGAACAAAATTGAGAGCACCCAGTTGATAAGCATACCGACCAAGAACCCCGATGCCGTAGCAATCCATAACGCCGCCGTCGTCCAGCTTGTCAACGAGTGCAATACGTTTTCCACCAAGGCGTGCACCAAATAATCGCAAACCGTCGCGCCGCCGCCTACCAGTAAAAATCGGAAAATTTCCCAAAACAGTTCTTTCTTCGTTTGTTTCAGCACTTCGTTAGATTTTGCTTCTTCCAACCTTTGCGCGTCTAATTTTACTTCGTTTTCCATTTGTATTTCTCCTTTATATCACCAGTAGTAATGGCATCACGTATACCGCGGCAATCACCGCAACCCCTGCAATAAGCAGGCTGTAATATGCAATTTTATCCAACACAGGCGGCATTTCCACCCGAATTTTTTTTCGTTTCCACAGCACGAACGCCGCTGCGCAAAGTCCCGTTCCACACACCGTTAAAAATACCGCAACGGGAAAACCAGGCGAAAGATAGCTAAGCTCGATATGGTTTTCTCCCTCTTGCAGATAAAACCCGATAAAACCGTCGTAAACCTGATAATAGCTCGCTTTTTTGCCGTTGATTTTCAAGCGGAATCCCGTATCGTAAGGCACGGACAAGAATACGCTTTCGCCTCCCTCCGCGTTATACGAGCCGTAAATGCGACTGTTGTCCACCCGCATATCCACCGTTTTGACCGATTGCGCCGCTTGTAACAAAGGCTCTTCCTTTACCCCAACAATGCCAAAATTTTGCACCGTCGTATTAGCGCGAACGGTAATTTTAACCTCTACAGCCCTGTTTTCAAATTCACCAAGCTCTAACAAGCCGTTACAAGTTTGCTGCGGGAATTGCGACCAAACAAAGCCCGACGACGGAACGCTCACGTCAAAGTCCTTATTGATGCTTTGATGCAAAGTGTTATCGTTTTTAGCAAAAATGTTCAGATACAGGCGTTCCGCTTGCGTTACGGGGATTTTGAAAGTTACCGTCCCCGGCGTTAAGTGAATACCGTCGCTATTTTCCGCCACCCGAACACCGCTTAAAA
>JBGVQH010000110.1:0-8603 GCA_045127475.1 Candidatus Scatosoma sp. | reverse complement strand
AAGCGTTTGGTGCGTGGCGGTATGCTGATTATGGAAGTGGGCGAAGGCGAGGCGAAAGAGGTCGTCAAGCTTTTCAAAAATTGCAATTATTCTATGATTGTCAAAGATTTTAACGGTATCGACCGTTACGTGAAGATTGTAATGTAAATAATGAATTGCACCAAAGGAGCATGAATTGAAGCAAAGCTTCATGAATTGTCCTACGGACATGAATAGCAAAACTTTGTTTTGCATTGTGGGAATATTACAATAATGACGGCATAGCCGTCAAATCATGAAAACCGCAGGTTTTCAATTCATGAACGCACAGCGTTCAAATCATGGCGTAAGCCAAATCATTTTTAAGGCTATGTTTAAGAAACTCGACGACATTAAAAAACGGTATGAATTTTTATCCGAAAAATTGTCCGACCCTGCGGTAATCGCGGACATGGGTACGTGGCAGAAGTATTCTAAGGAGCAATCCGACCTTGCCGAAACGGTGGAAAAATACGCCGAATATACTAAGTTTGAACGGCAAATGAACGACGCGTTCGAGCTCGCGGAAATCGAAACGGACGGGGAAATGAAAAAGATGCTCTTGGACGAGGGGTACGCGTGCAAGGAACGCTTGCCCCGTATCAAGGACGAGCTGAAAATTCTGCTCCTGCCCAAGGATAAAAACGACGAAAGAAGTTGTATATTAGAGGTGCGCGCGGGGACGGGCGGCGAAGAGGCGGCTCTGTTTGCGGCGGAGCTTTGCCGCATGTATTTGAATTATTGTGCGGCGCACAGACTTCGCGTGGAAGAAATGGACGTCAACGCCACCGAGCTTGGGGGCATGAAAGAGGCGATTTACAACGTAACGGGTGCGGGCGCGTACAAGCTGTTAAAATACGAGAGCGGCGTGCACCGCGTACAGCGTGTTCCCGCGACGGAAACGCAGGGGCGTATCCACACGTCGGCGGCTACGGTAGCTGTTCTGCCCGAGGCGGAAGAGGTGGAGGTCGTAATCGACGACAAGGATATCCGTATCGATATATTCCATTCGGGGGGCGCAGGCGGTCAAAACGTCAATAAGGTAGCCTCTGCGGTGCGTATCACCCATTTCCCGACGGGGATAGTCGTTACCTGTCAGGACGAGCGTTCACAGCTCAAAAACAAGGAACGTGCGTTCAAGGTCTTGCGTTCGCGCGTGTACGATTTTTATAACGGGCAGAACGCAAAGGCGCGCGAGGACAGCCGCCGCAGCATGGTAGGTTCGGGGGATCGCAGCGAGCGTATCCGCACCTATAACTTCCCGCAGAGCCGTGTTACCGACCATCGTATCGGGCTTAGTCAATATAATTTAGACGCCTTTATGACGGGGGATATTGACAGTATGGTAGAGGCGCTTGCGATTGCCGACAGAGAGGCAATGTTGGCGTCTTCGGAAGAGTAAGCAAAAAAGAAAAAGGGGCGTAGAAAGTACGCTCCTTTTCTTTAAAAACTAACTTTCCCGATTATTAAAATCAAAAAAATCGATTAAAGAGGTGGAAGAAAATAAAAAATTCGATTATTTTACAAGAATTTGCGAAAACGGGCGTGTTTGCGGTTGCTTTCTTGTAAAAAAAAGGGTAAAATAAGAGAGTTAATAATTACAAGATACGGAGAGATAAACGTATGAAAAACAGAGTAGCAAAAAGAATGACGACGATTTCCCCCTCGCTTACCCTTGCCATTTCGGCAAAGGCGAAGGCGATGAAAGCGGCAGGGGAATCGGTTGTTTCCTTTGGTGTGGGTGAACCCGATTTTAACACCCCCGAACATATTATTGCGGCGGCGAAAGCGGCTCTGGATGCAGGGCATACCAAGTATACGCCCTCGTCGGGCTTATTGCCCCTGCGCAAAGCCATTTGCGAAAAGTTTAAAAAGGATAATGGGCTGGATTACGAACCCTCGCAGATTATCGTTTCCAACGGCGCAAAGCATTCCATTTTCAACGCGTGCTACGCACTTTTGGACGAGGGGGACGAAGTGATTATTCCCGAGCCCTACTGGCTGACCTATCCCGAAGTGGTAAAGGTTTGCGGGGGCGTGGTAAAGACGTTACCTTGCAAAAAGGAAAACAAGTATAAATTCACGGCGGAAGAGCTGAAAGCGGCGATTACGCCTAAAACGAAAATGCTGATTTTTAACTCGCCCTCCAACCCCACGGGTGCGGTGTATACGGAAGAGGAAGTCCGTGCGATTGCGGCGGTGTGCGAAGAGGCGGAAATCTTCGTTTTGGCGGACGAAATTTACGAAAAGCTGTGCTATAACGGCGTTAAGGCGTTTTCGATTGCCAAGGCAAGCGAAAAGATGAAAGATTTGACGATTACCGTTAACGGCGTATCGAAAACGTATGCTATGACGGGCTGGCGTATCGGTTATCTTGCCGCTCCGAAAGACGTAGCGAAAGCCATCGATTCTTTCCAAAGCCACGCAACGTCCAACGCAAGTTCCATTTCGCAGTACGCGACAATAGAGGCGTTGAACGCCCCCGAAGAAGAGATTGCGGCAATGGTGAGCGTATTCGACAAGCGCAGAGCGAAACTGCTGGCGTTAATTGACGGTATCGATGGCGTGAGTGCGGTAGAACCCGACGGCGCGTTCTACGTGATGATGGTTATCAGCGATTTGTTCGGTAAGAGCTATCAGGGCAAGAAGATTACGAATTCGATTGAATTCGCAGACGCATTGTTGGACGGGGAAAAGGTAGCGACCGTACCGGGGATTTCGTTCGGGGCAGACGATTGCGTGCGTCTTTCGTACGCGCTTAGCGAACAAGACATTGACGAGGGGTTGGCAAGAATTGCCCGTTTCGTGTCTGAAATGGAATAAGAGAAAAAATGCAATAAAAAATGGAAAGCAAGCGTCGCTTTCCATTTTTATTTTTCATCGGGAATATAATTTACAATATCTTCCACCTTGCAATCGAGGATTTTACACAAATCATTTATAGTTACCGTAGTAATCGGTTTGTTGTGTTTTAGTCTATCCAACAGGCTACGACTAATACGGTATTCGTTGATTAGCTTATAGGTGGAAATATTTTTCGTTTTTATCGTTTTGTAAAACGGCTCGTAAGAAATCATACCTTTTGCTCCTGCAAAGATTATAAAATATACTCTTGCCCTTGACAATTGTCGATATATAGAGTATAATTATGCCGCAGGAGCGGCGTATGTATACATGTGTGTTTTTCGGGCATCGGCGGTATGCCTATACCGAGTATCGGGAAAGGATAAAAGCGGCAATCGTTGCATTGATTGAAGAGCGTAGCGTTACAAACTTTTTTTCGGGAAACAGGGGGGAGTTTGATAGAATATGTGTTAGCATTGTAAACGAATGAAAAGAGAATTATCCAAATTTGCGATTGACGCAGGTTTTTTCTTACGTTCCGCAAGGGAAGTCGAGTTGCGACGACGAAATTTTTGACGATTCGGTCTATTTATTAGAAAGAGCCGTTCCGCCGCGCTATGCGATTATTGAAACGAACAAGAAAATGGTAGAAAGGGCAGATTACGTTTTATCGGGCGTTATGTACGATTGGGGCGGGGCGGCAACTGCCATTACGTATGCGCTGAAAAAGCAAAAGACGGTGATTGATTTGTTTGGCGTATTTATTTGACGGCATAAATCCGTCGGTTTTTTGCATAAAATCCCATGTTTTTTGTGTTTTGTGAAAAATTTTTCTAAAATCGGGCAAAAATTTTTCAAAAAGGTCTTGAAATTGTGTGCAAAATCTGTTAAACTATAATAAACCGAAAGGAAACACCTGTTTTTGGGTGATAGCAAGACAAAATCTGGGAGGATTTTATTATGATTAAAGTTATTTACGGCGCAAAGGGTACGGGCAAGACCAAAATGATGATTGACGCCGCAAACGCAACTGTGCCCGAAGCAAAAGGCCACATGATTTTTATTACCGACAGCAAACGCGGTATGTATGATTTGGAACGCGAAATCCGTTTCATCGATACCAGTGAATATGATATCGCAGGCGAAGCGGCGCTTTGCGGCTTTATTAAAGGGGTCATCGCGGGCAACCACGACAACGAATACGTTTATATCGACGGCGTAGTTCGTATTGCGGGCAAACCCGTACAGGAGCTGGCGTCCTTCTTCTATATGCTGGACAAAGTTTCCAAAACCAACGACCTTACGATTACCGTTTCCGTTTCCGCGGCAAAAGAAGAACTTCCCGATTTTGTAACGAAGTATCTTTAATCCATTTGCGCTTTGGCGTATAACGTAACGTAGACAGGATTAGCCGAGCGGTTTTTCCGTTCGGCTTTTTTTAAAAATAAATTGCGGCAAAGCCGCATGAATTGTTCTAACGAACAGGAATTGCGCAAGCTAAGCTTGTAGGCAGACATACAACGTTGTGTACGTGTGTTTAGGAATGCGCGGATTTGTGCAGGCGCATAGGCGACCGCAGCAAGTTTGCGCATGAATTGCAAAACAGAGTTTTGCATTGTGGAAATATACCATAATGACGGCAGAGCCGTCAATTCACGAAAACCGCACGTTTTCAAGTCACGGCAAGAGTATCTTGCCAAATCACGACGAAGTCAATTCATTATTGATATAGGGTGGAAAAATGAACATGCGCTAAAAAGCGAGGCGGCACGGGGTGCTGCCTGCTTTGCGCGTTAAAAAACCCGAAAAGGTAGGACAAAAAGATGTATTTTATCAGCACAAGAGGCGGAGAAAGAGTAACGGGAGCGCAGGCGATTGTAAAAGGCTTGGCTAATGACGGCGGCTTGTACGTTCCCGAAACTTTTCCCAAAATTACCGTGGAAGAATTGCAGGCTATGACGGAGATGAGCTATCCCGAACGCGCGGCGTTCGTGCTTGGCAAATATCTCGCGGAAGAACTGGGCGCAGACTATTTAAAGGAGGTCTGCGAAAAGGCGTATTCCACGTTTACAGGCGGCGACCCCGTTCCCCTTGTCAAGGTGGACGGCGAAACGGGCTTGTACGTATTAGAGCTTTTTCACGGCCCGACGTGCGCGTTTAAGGATATGGCGCTGACCGTTCTTCCCTATCTTTTGAAAAAGAGTTGCGAAGTTACGGGGATTGACGACGAAATTTTAATTTTAGCGGCAACCAGCGGCGACACGGGTAAGGCGGCGTTGGAGGGATTCCGCGACGTAAAAGGCACGAAAGTAGCCGTGTTCTATCCCGACGAGGGCGTTGCGAAAATGCAACGCTTGCAGATGACCGTGCAGGGCGGTAACAACGTGTTCGTGGCGGCGGTCGAGGGGAACTTCGACGATTGTCAGCGCGCGGTAAAACGCCTGTTTGCATCCGAAGAATTTAACGCAAAGCTTGCGGAAAAGAAAACCCGTTTGTCGAGTGCGAACTCGATTAATTTCGGGCGGCTTGCGCCGCAGATTGCCTACTATTTCTCGGCGTATCTCGACCTTTTGACTTCCCGTCAAATCGAGATGGGGGACAAGATTGATTTCGTCGTTCCCACGGGGAATTTTGGGGACATTTTGGCGGGCTGGTACGCAAAACAGATGGGCTTGCCCGTTAGAAAACTCGTTTGCGCGTCGAATCGGAACAAGGTCTTGGCGGAATTTTTCAAAAAGGGTACGTACGACGTAAAACGCAATTTCTTCCGTACCATGTCCCCGTCTATGGATATTTTGGTATCCTCGAATTTGGAACGCTTGCTCTTTGAAATCAGCGGCAGAAACGCAAAGCTTACGGCGCAGCGCATGCAGCAGCTCCAAGACGAAAAGGAATATTCGATTACGGCGCAGGAAAAGGCGATTTTGGACGAGGAATTTTTCGGCGGCTTTGCCAGCGAGGACGACACGGTAGAGGCGATGTACGAGATTTTCGACGAATACGGGTATGCGATGGATACGCATACGGGGGTGGCGCTTGCCGTGTACATGCAATGGAAAGAGGCTCGTGAAAAGATTGACGAAAAGGACAAGACCCCCGTTATCGTGCTTTCGACGGCGAATCCGTATAAATTCCCGCAGGACGTATTGTACGCACTGTCGGGTAACGACGTAAAGGATAGCTTTAAGGGGATTAAACGGTTGCACCTGTTGACGGCAATGAAACCGCCTAAGAGCCTGATGGAGCTCCGTTATCGTACGCCTCGGTTCAAAACCAAGGTCAAGAATAACTTGGACGATATGGCGGCGTTGATTTTGGAATTTGCGGACGGCAAAATTGTGCCTATTCCCGACGAAAAATAAGGAAAAATTTGTTAAGCATGTGAAAAATCCCGTCTTTTCTTGTGAAGAGGGGGAATAGAGGGGTGTTTTCGTTGCATTTTGCAACGAAAAGGGGTATACTGAAAGTAGGCGCGGGCTTTTGTTAAAAAGCTGAGTGCGAAAGGATGGAGATATGTTCGGATACGTACGCGCGGACAAGCCGTATTTATATATGAAAGACGACGTGTTGTATCGCGCAATGTATTGCGGCGTGTGCAAGGGAATCGGGCAGGTCTGTGGACAAACGGCGCGTATGGGGCTTTCCTACGACGTTACCTTTTTATCCGTCATTATGCATAACATTTTAGGGACGGACGTAAAGATAGAAAAGCAGCATTGTCTTACCCATTGTATCCGTGCCCGTCAAATGGCGAACGTGGACGAGCTGACAAGACAGCTCGGTGCCCTGAACACTGCACTCGTATACTATAAATACACCGACGATATTGCGGACGGCGATCGGGGCAGAGGGAAACGGCTTTGGTTTAAAAAGGGCTTTAAGCGCATGAAAAAGGCGTACCCTGAAATCGAGCGTATCGTCCGGGATAACCTTGCCGTACAAGCGCAGGTGGAAAAGGCGAAAACGGACAGCGTTGATCGCGCGGCGGACGCTACGGCGACGATGTTGGCGGAGTTTTCCGATTATGCGCTTGGGGAAAAGGGGACGGCAAACACCCACAACCTTTTCTATGCAGTGGGCAAATGGATATACCTAATCGACGCGTTGGACGATTACGACAAAGACCTGAAAAAGGGCGCGTACAACCCCTTTGTCTTGGCGTATCATGCGCCGAGCAAGCAAGCGCTTTTAAGCGGCGAGCATGGGGACGAGGTGCGATTTGTTTTTCACTCGATTTTTTATGATATTCGTGAAAATTTAGGAAAAATTGAATTCCGTTATAATAGTGATTTATCCGACAATATTCTTCTTCGCGGATTGCCGCAGATGACCAAGCAAATTATGTCGGGCTGCGATTGCAACGGGAGAAAACCCAAGGCGTGCCGCAAAGCGGATAAAAAAGCCCAAAAAGAAAACACTAAGAAAAAACGCGGCGAAAGCCGATAGGAGATAAAAATGAAAGAATATTACGAACTTCTCGGTTTGACCGAACACGCAACGGACGAAGAAATCGACGTACGCTATCAAGAGCTCCGCGATAAATACCGCGAGGACAGATGGTTGGATGGGGAAGCGGGCAACAACGCCGCGAAAATGCTGACAAAATTGGAAACGGCGTACAAGGAAATCAAAGCGTCCAGAAAAGAACGCAGCGAAAACACTTCGGGTCTGAGTTCCTTTGAAGAAATTGCGGAGATGTTAAAGCAGGACAAGATATCCGAGGCGCAATCCGCTTTGGATAAGTTTGACCAGCGCACCGCGGAATGGCATTATTTGCAGGCGGTCGTTTACTATAAGAAAAACTGGACGAACGACAGCAAAAAGCAGTTGGAAATCGCGATGCAAATGGATCCGTCCAACAACAAATACCGTGCGGCGTATTCCAAGATGAACGCTAAAAACGAGTATAACAATCAATCTGCGTACGGTGGCGGTGCATACCAAAATCCGTACAACAACCGTCCCCCGCAGGACAATCGAGAACAGATGGGCGGTAACGTGTGCTCCGATTGCTGTTCGTTTTGCTATACCTATCTTTGCGTAAGCTGTCTGTTCGATATGTGTTGTAGTTGCAGATAATCTGTAGCAAAAAAGAGCGCTTTTTGGCGCTCTTTTAACGATAAAGACCCCATACGGGTCGAAATGAGAAGAAGAAATGAGAAAAATAACGGCGTATGAAATCGCGCTTTCCGCGCTTGCCTGCGCGTTGTCCACAATCATTTTGGTACTCGGTGTGTACTCGGATATTCTGTTGTTTACAGGGTATCTGTTGGCGACCGTCGCCTTAATGTTGCCGCTTGCAAAAAAGAGCTGGTGGGGATACGCGTTGGCGTATATAGCGACCTGTATATTGTCCTTTTTATTTGCCGCGGCGCGGTTTTGGGATATTATACCGTTTGCGATGTTTTTTGGGTTGCACCCCCTTGTCAACGAATTGCAATTAAAAACGCGGATCAACCGCTGGCTTGCCTGCGGGGTTAAGGCGGTGTGGTTTGACGCAACCCTTTGGGTGATTTGGAAATTTATCGTACTTACGACAGGGGTTACCTATTTCGATCGGTTTATACTTCCCATTATTTTGATTGTGGGAACGGTCTTGTTCGTTTTGTACGATTACGCTATGTACAAATGGCGGTTTTGGGTAAACAATCTGGTTTACAGAATCACGAAAAAATAAAAATCGATAGACTCTATGGAAACGGCTTCTAACCTGAATGGGGAATAGGAGGTAAGGGGTTATG
>JBGVQH010000109.1:0-3130 GCA_045127475.1 Candidatus Scatosoma sp. | reverse complement strand
CCCGGGCAAAAACATCATCACCGACGCACGCATACCCGTTCCCAAATTACTAGGACAAGCGGTGAGATACCCCAGCTTATCGTCGAACGCAAAATCGAACATGCCCGCCAACGCGTCGTCGATACCGCTGATACGCTCGTATGCCTTAAAGAGGTCAAACCCCTTGCAAATGTACTGTTCCCGCAAGTGGTCCTCTTCGTTGACCATAATCGAGATTGCACGGTCCTTAGACACGAACGCCGCCCCGCTCTTACTCTTAATCAGTGCAGGACTAATCAGATATTCTTCCTGCAACTGCGCCGCCTGTTGCGGGGTTAAATTTTTAATATCATATTTCGTGAACGTATCCACGCTGTCGAACTCGTCCAAGCCGTGCCCGACTAAATGCACGACGTCCTCCCCCTGCGCCTCGTCCATTTTCTGCGGAAAGGGATAAGACGCAAAGTTTCGCGCCAAGCGTATACGGGTGGAAATTACGATCGTTTCGATAAATGCGGGCGAGTGCGCCATACAAACTCCTCCTCTATCGTCGATTTGCTACGCATGGACGAAAGCTTGTCCGCATAGCCTTTCGCATCTTCGTAATTGTTTTCCGCCTTTAATTTGGAAATAATCACTTCTAATTCGTTGCACTGCCGCTCAAAGCGTGCACGCGCAATCGCTTGTTTTCTAAACTCGTCCGCCATGAACCGTGCGCCGTCCGTAGCGACGTCATAACCGTCCAAGGGGGGCGTTTTTCCGCTGTGCGTCCTTTCCCCCTGCATTTTCTTAATCATCGGCAACACGCCGCCGCTCATCATTTGATAGCATTTTGCACAGCCGACCAATTTGCTCTTTTTCACTTCCGCAAGGGACGTACCGCAATAGGGACAGGACGCAAGGGACAAATCCCCCTCCGCCTCGTCTGTATATAAAAACAAACGCTGATAACAATCCAAGCAGTAATATTCCACCTGCTTTTTTCCGTTTTTTATTTCTTCGTACGTTTTGACCGCTTGATTTTTTCCGCAATATCCGCAAGCCATAAAACCGACCAACCTTTTCCCTTACTTATTCTCCGTATCGCTCTCGTCCAAAGCCTCGCCGTTTACCGCCTCGGCAAGATCCGTAGCCTCATTGACCGACATATGTTTATGCTTTTTGCGTTGCAACGTCGTACGGAAGAATACCCACAATACCTCTAAAATCTGTAGAGGTGCGCCCAGCAAAAACACCGTCCAAAGTCCGTTGTAATCCCAACCCTTTTCAATGGATATAAATCTGCCCGAAAGATAAAAACAGACCAAACTTGACCAAATCAAAGCCGTAACCGACACGAAATTGAGTAAGCGGTATTTCCACGCGCAAGCAAACACAATTAGCAAAATCGCGTTAGCGGGGGCTACGAATACAAATACCATCCACCACGGGTGCTCCCCTTTCAGCAGCAGCTGCAACCCTACGAACGCACAAGTCGCCACCAACCAAATAATCCCGCTGGAAAGGAGCATAATCAACGCCTCCAAGCCCTTGGTTCTGTCCTTTTTCGGCGGCGTTTGCGCCGTCTTATCCCCAACGAGCTCGTTTAAGCTGACCTTAAAAAGCTTTGCCATCTGCATCAGCGTATACACGTCGGGCACGCCGTTACCCGATTCCCATTTAGAGATGGATTTATCCGAATAGTTGATTTTTTCGGCAAGCTCCGCCTGCGTCATACCCGATTGTTTGCGGTAAAACGCAATGTTGCCTGCTATTTTTTGGTTGATTTCGTTAATAGTATCCATAATACTATAATACCACAGTTCTCTTGCTCCCGTCAAGTAGGTACGGACAATTTCTCGGCATTTTTCTTTCATTATTTACTCGCGTATATGCGCAAACGCGCGAAAAATGGCGTAAAAATGCCCCGAAAACGGTAAACTCCGTTTTCGGGGCAAATAAATTTTGCATTTAATTTTAGTATGCGCGAGCGTACACGATTACGTGTGCCGATTTTTTGCCGCAGCAAGCGCAAACCTCTTTGGTTTCGCCCTCGGCGTATACGCGCGCCGTTGCGCCCGTCTTTTCCTTGATAGCATCCTCACAAGCACGGTCGCCGCACCAGCCCGCTTTTACAAACTTACCGCTTTCAACACCCGCCAAAATCCCGTCGATGTCGTCTGCATACACGATACGCTCGTCGCGGTGCTTTCTCGCCTTTTCCAACAAGCCTTTTTGTACCGAATCCAACAATGCTTTGATACCGTCTACCGCATTTTCCAGCGAGAGCTCCGTCTTTTCCAACGTATCGCGGCGCGCACAGAGCATTTTGCCCGCCTCAATATCGCGAGGGCCAAGCTCGATACGCACGGGCACACCCTTCATTTCCCATTCGTTGAATTTCCAACCGGGGCTGTTGTCCGTCGCGTCCAACGTTACGCGGATACCTGCCTGTTCTAACTGCGCTTTCAACTCCTCACACTTTTCAATAACGCCGCCCTTTCTAGCCGCGATAGGCACGATCACACATTGAATAGGTGCAACGACGGGCGGCAAAACAAGACCGCGTTCGTCGCCGTGCGTCATAATGATTGCACCGATTAAACGAGTAGAAACCCCCCAGGACGTGGTGTAAGCAGTCTGCAAAACCCCCTCGTTGCCCAGATATTTAATATCGAACGCCCTCGCGAAATTTTGCCCTAAGTAATGGGACGTACCCGCCTGCAAGCTCTTACCGTCGTGCATCATGGCTTCCATGGTATAGGTCGCCACCGCGCCCGCAAATTTTTCCTTTTCCGTCTTTCTGCCCGTCAAAACGGGGATAGCCAAACAGTTTTCAGCAAATTCTTTATAAATATCGAGCATTGCAAACGTTTCTTCTTCCGCCTCTGCCGCACTCGCGTGCGCAGTATGCCCTTCCTGCCATAAGAACTCGCTGGTACGCAGGAACGGACGGGTAGTCTTTTCCCATCTAACAACGCTTACCCACTGGTTGTAAAGCTTCGGCAGGTCACGGTAGCTGTGAACGATATTAGCGTAATGCTCGCAGAACAGTGTTTCAGATGTAGGACGAACGCAGAGTCTGTCCTCAAGCTTTTCAGAGCCGCCGTGTGTTACCCATGCAACCTCAGGCGCAAAGCCTTCAACATGATCCTTTTCCTGCTGGAGAAGG
>JBGVQH010000108.1:0-6398 GCA_045127475.1 Candidatus Scatosoma sp. | reverse complement strand
TTTGCAAACTCCAACATAACAAGATTGTGATGCCGTCTATCGTGACGCGCTTGACTATCCGCCGCAAGCTGCGCCGCTTCCGCTTCTATCTGCGTGAGTAACAGGTTGTTTTGCAATTCAACCTCCTTCTTTCGCGCCGCTTCCGACATATTGTTGATATTCGAAAAAATTACGGGATATACCGCAAAAATAGAAACACTCAAAAATACGAACGTGATAACCGCTGGGTCGCTAAAAGTAGTCAATCTTACGGGGAATATCGAAGAAAGAATTACCGATACCAAAAACACAATCGTAACAAAAATAAGCGGAGTCCATCCCGTCGTAATATTCCTTGCCGCCCGATGGCACAATGGGCATACGTAACAAAGGAAATAAACCATCATCGCAATAAGCAACACCGCGTGTATCAACACGATAAACACTTCGCCCATCTGCGCAAACGTTCCCTTAACCATCGTAAAGAAAGTCGTCGAGATGCAAAAGAACGTCGAATAGGTCAGCATCGTAAAGATTCTTTGAGAAAATCCATCCGTCGTAGTCAAGAAGAAAATCACATACTGTCCAACGAGCGACAAAATAAATCCTACGAAAAACTGCAACGGAATATCCGTCATTAAGAATTCCGTACAGAATAAAAGTCCGCTTTGCAGCACTACCCAAATACCCCAAATAAGGTACGTCGTCTTTTTGCTGTATTTCAGCGTGGACGAATAAATTCCCGCCGCCGCATGCGCTATCAGCAGGACGATGAATCCTATAATCGTTTCAACCATTTCGTTTTAATCCCCCTGCTCTTCATATTGAAAATCCCAAAAAGCTTCCTTTATTTCCGTATACTTGCCCCTTGGAATTTGAATCTTTACGTTGTTGTATAAGCACACTTCCTTTGACGATACGTTCTTGACGTGCCGCAAATTGATGATATACGCGCTGCCGATTCGGATAAAGCCCGCATACTTGCTCAAAGTCGCAAACAACTCCGTAACGGTGGCTCTAACGCGAATTTTCTTTCCCCCCATCAAGGTTATGTGTTGATAATGCGCATGCACTTCCGTGCAAATAATCTGGTTTACGGGAATGTTTTCCACACCGTTTTCCGTCTTAAATTTCAGTAAGCGATTGCTCATTTTCTTGGCTTGTACAAGAGCCGCTTCTATGGCTTCGTAAATTTTTTGCGGATTGATGGGCTTTATCAAATAGCGCAAAGCCGCCGTTTCGTAGCCCTGCGGAGCGTGTTCAATAGAAGTCGTTGCGAAAATAATGGGGTTTTCAATCCCCAGCTTTCGGATATTTCTCGCCAAAGACGTCCCCATCTCGTCACCGATATAAACATCTAACACGAAAACATCAAAAGACTTCCCGTCTTCCAGCGCATTGAGCAATTCCAACGCCGAATCAAAACAAAAAATTTCAAGGTTATCGCTCGTTTCCTTTTCGGAATAATTCTTTATGTAACCCGATATCTCATCGAGTATTGTTTTCTCGTCGTCGCAAATAGCAATTCGTATCATACGGAATTTCCTTTATCCTTTTCAGCGTTTTTTGATTACAATGCCAAGCTATATTTTTTTCATTATAGCACAGCTACATTTATTTTTGCAACAAATTTTCAATTACTAAAATGATGGACTTTTACATAATTAAATTTTTCTCTAAAATCTTATCTCATAGTTTGACCAACCTACAATTTAATATTGAATAAAGGTATTAAAATCGATACTTTATGCGTGTATAAATACTTGACACGATTTTCCTTTTGTATTAGAATACACTCCCCAACTGGTGGAAAAGACCATTTCATAATTTTATTTTTCAAAACAAATTGACCTACTGCCTTTTTTACTTTTTTGAAAATGTTCCATCTTTAATTGCATATTGTTGCTACTGTCATTAAAGATTTTTTTTGCTCCTCGGTCGGTAGTCTTAATTTCCCATTATTTAAAAGTTCTTTAAGGCAATAAAGCAAAAACCAACCATCAGAACGGAAGATATATTGCAAACCAAACGCTTGCATTTTCCGTAAATGTTTAGGCGTATAATCCAATACCGCCTTTACAAAGGGAGCTTTTAAATTATCAAATTCTTTTTTATATTTATGCTTTATCTTTTTACCGATTTCGAGTAATTTGTCTTTAATTTCTTTGTCCTTCAACCATACAATTTGTATCGCAGGAGTTTTGTTTTCCATTTTAATAAAGCCTTGTTGCGCCAAAAATGTATATTCATCAACGGAAAGCAATTCTTCATTATGCAAACGACAAAGCAGCGTTATACTTCTTGGAGATACATAATCCCAAAACTCTTGCATTGTTCTTTCCTTTGTCCATTCTGAACGACAACACCAAAGCATACGATTATTGCAGCTTGTCCAACTCGGTCCGCACCATTTCAACAAAGAAGAGTAGTATTTTCTTTCTTTTTCCTTATTGGATTGAATAGTAACGTTTGCAATATCGTGTGCCCCATCTGGACGAATGGTTGCAACTTCTTCAAATTTAATTTTTTCCTCAAAATCTTCTGCATCGCTATTTGCGGCAATATACGGAATTAATGCCCAAAGCAAATAGTTATTATCTGCTTTATGAGCGCTTTCAATTTTATCGTTGTCTAAAATGCCGCAATTTATCAATTCGTCAAATAATTCATTTGCAAAAATTTTTGCGGCTTTATCATATACTTTTTCATGCAAACGGGAAATTTCTTCACTTTTTTCGTCTGCTTCTTCCATTAGCATATTCGCCAAATATTTTTCGCCTTTTTTTAATAAATATCCGTATTCTTCTAAAAATTCCACTTCGCTTTCTACATACACAGGAGAAACGCCCAAGATATCGGCAATTTCATTTATTGTTTTTGCCTCTCTATATACGCTGTATGCAATATTTTGAGATAATGCATTTCTAAAAAATGCTTGCGTCCCACCCATAGTTCCCGCGCTACCGTTAAAGCCCATAAGCGAAAATTTTATAGGATTAAATTCCAATAAATTGTTTTCTTTCATTGTTTTTATACCTCGTTTCAAATTTTGTTTTGCGTCAAACAAATGCCATTTCACAAGGGAAAGCGAAATACTTAACTCTTTTGCAATTTCACTTTGCGGTTTATTCTCATAATAGTATGCGATTACGATTGTGCGTTGTATTTTTGAAAGATAGGCTATTTCTTTATGAAGATTTTTAATGCTTTCTTTAACAAATAAATCATTTTCAAATTCTGTGGATAATAACACAGTATCCGTCATATCATCTATCGAAATACCTATATTGCGGCTCGCATTACGATAATAATTTGCAAGCGTATTATGCGCAATCGTCCAAATATATTTTGTATAATCTTCAATGTCATCTCGACTTAAAAGAATCCGAAATGCTTTTAATGCGATTTCTTGCGATAAATCTTCTGCATCTTTTTCGTTTTTACAACGTTTTAACGCAAAGGAAAAAATAGGTTGTATGTATTTAGTTATAATTTCTTCAGCCTTGTTTTTATCCATTTGTTTGTCCTTTTTGAAAGCTTTCACTTATATAGACACTTAATTTGTCAAAGGGTTAGAATTTTTATCTATTATAATATATTTTTTTAATGTCCAGCAAAAAATTTAATTTAGCTTAATTAGGGCTCACAAAAAAGTAAAAGCGCACACTGTTTACGGCGTGCGCCTTTACTTTGCTTTAAAATTCAATTTTCATACCGTCGTAGGCAAGAATAAAACCGTTTTTCTTTGCAATCTTTTTCATATTGCCGTATCCTACGCCCTTACGATTGTGGGAAAAATGGGTAATAACACCGATCGTGTCCTTGGTATAATTGCCGTTTTCCATCAATTTTTGCCGCATTAAAATCACATTCGGCAAACCAAGGTGATATTTTGCAGCACCCAAAGCGTCGTCAGGTCCCCACGTACATTCAAAGGACACCGCATCAAATTTTATTTTTGTTTCTTTTAAAAATTGCAGGGTTTCGTCGGGAAGATACCCGCTGTCGTTATAATAGAGCAACGCCTTGCCGTCCTTTTCAAACACGTAAATATACGGGTGCGGCGTACCGTGCACGGCGGGTAACGGAGTGATAAAATACCCGTCGATTTCTTTTCGTTCGTACGGGCACAAAAGGTCGAATACAAGCCTTTGTTCTTCCCGCAACCCGTCTTCGGGTTCGCAAACCGCATTCCATTCTTTTTCCGCATACAAAGGCAAATCTTCCGAGCCGTGAACGGTCAACGTAGGGGTTTGTAAAATGGGAGCATATCCTTTTCTCCTATTTAAAAACTCCACGGGATAGTAATGGTCGTCGTGCACGTGCGTAATAAACAAATGCTCTAATTTCGAAAGATTGATTCCATATTTTAACGAGTGCATATATGTATCAGCATTAAAATCAACGAGCAGCTTGTCGTCTATCATCGCTTGGGAACGGGTACGGATATACCGACCTTGCTTTTTGCGTGCCTCTTGACACACAGGACAATCGCAGAATATAGCCGGAATTCCCTCCGCCGCTGCCGTACCGAAATATTGTAATTTCATATTACACACTCCTTTTTCTTTCACTTTTTATGCAATTTTAAGATTTTAAATGGTTAGTATTGTAAAATTAGGGCGCTTTTAAACGCCCTAATTTTTAGAAATACCTTATTTCGTGCCGAAAATTCTGTCGCCAGCGTCGCCAAGCCCAGGCAGAATATAACCGTGTTCGTTTAAACAGCGGTCAAGCGTAGCCACGAATACTTCCACGTCGGGATGCGTTTCCGCGACCTTTGCCACTCCCTCGGGCGCGGCGATAATCGACATCAGTTTAATTTTATCGCAACCACGCTTTTTCAACATAGCAATCGCGTCGCAAGCGCTACCGCCCGTCGCCAACATCGGGTCGACCACCATTACCACTTTTTGCTCAATATTCGTGGGCAATTTGCAGTAGTATTCCTGCGGTTCTAACGTTTCCTCGTCGCGGTACAAGCCGATATGCCCTACCTTTGCCGCGGGGAACAAGGTCAAAATCCCGTCC
The DNA here is from genome assembly GCA_045127475.1 of Candidatus Scatosoma sp. Taxonomy (GTDB): domain Bacteria; phylum Bacillota; class Clostridia; order Christensenellales; family Borkfalkiaceae; genus Scatosoma. Next base: position 1,388 of record JBGVQH010000108.1, on the reverse strand, counting down.
ACCATGCCAAGCCCTGCACGCAAAATAGGCACTATCGCAATGGAATTTTCTTTCACAACCGTCTGCACCGTTTTTTCCAAAGGCGTTTCCACCGTGATTTCTTGCGTGGGAACGTCTTTAAAGCTTTCGTACGCCATCAAAGTTGCCAGCTCTTTCACGATATCGCGGAACTGCTTGGTATCCGTGTCTTTGTTACGGATAATCGCCAATTTATGCCGAATTAACGGATGCTCCAAAATATGCACGTTTTTATAATCTTTCATAATTAGTCCTGCTTTTCTTCCGTTTTTTCTTCAACGATTTCTTCTTTCTTCGCCGACTTGGAAGTGATAAAGTTTACAATAATACCGCCAATCAATGCGCAAGCAACTGCCGTAATCGTAATTTCTTTAATTCTCAACGCCATACCGCCAACACCTGCAATCAAAATAACCGCTACGGTGAACAGATTACGGTTTTCGTTAAGGTCAACCTTTTGAATCATCTTTAAGCCCGATACTGCGATAAAGCCGTACAAGGTCATACAAACGCCGCCCATTACACAGTTGGGAATGGTCGCAAGGAAAGTGATGAAAGGCGCAACAAAGGCAGAAATAATACAAATAATCGCCGCCGTAAAGATTGTAATTACGGACGCGTTACGAGAAATTGCTACACAACCAACCGATTCGCCGTACGTCGTGTTGGGGCAACCGCCAAAGATCGCACCCACCATCGAACCAACGCCGTCGCCAAGCAAGGTTCTGTGCAGACCGGGTTCTTCCAACAAATCCTCGCCGATAATCGACGAAATATTCTTATGGTCCGCCAAATGTTCTGCAAATACTACGAACGCAACGGGTACGTATGCAACGATAAGGCTGACGATAAACGAGCCCCACTTAAAGTTTTCTACGTCGCCAATGCCCTTAAATGCCTTTACAAAGGAAAATTCAGGCAGCCAAGCCATATCCTTAAACAATCTAAAATTAATGATAATAAGCTGCGACTTGTCAGTAATTTCCCCAATTACGGTAAAAATCGTCGCAACCAAATAACCAGCCAAAATACCGAGAATAAACGGTATCATTTTCATCATCTTTTTTCCGTATACCGAACAAAGAATGACCGTTGCCAACGTTACAACTGCGCAAAGTAAGCTGAGAATACTATTCCAATTCATAACCCAAGCGGAAAGCTCTGCATCATACACTGCACCTTTAACCATATCGCCTACCGCGTTGCCAGCCAACGAAAGACCGATAACGGCAACCGTAGGTCCGATTACGGATGCAGGCATAATCTTGTCAATCCATTTAACGCCTGCAAATTTTACGACAAGCGCAATGACAACGTAGACCAAACCTGCCAAAATTGCACCGATAAGCAACCCCAAATATCCAAGGCAA
>JBGVQH010000107.1:0-2072 GCA_045127475.1 Candidatus Scatosoma sp. | reverse complement strand
GAAGAAGAAAAGAGCGAAAAAGAACCTTTAAAAATTTGGGGCAAAGTGCAAAACGGAGAAATCCTTTCCGCAACAACGCCCGTCATCACGGCGCAGTGCTTGCGCGTACCCGTTTCCGACGGACATACCGCGGCGGTGTTTGTAAAATTCGACAAAAAGCCCACCAAGGAAGAAATTTTGTCCGCTTGGGCAAACTTTAAAGGCGAACCGCAGGAGTTGAAACTCCCCTCCGCGCCCGAGCACTTCTTGCAATATTTTGAAGAGGACAACCGTCCGCAAGCAAAGCTTGACCGCATGGCGGGCAACGGCATGAGCGTAACGGTAGGCAGACTGCGCGAGGACGTGGTATTCGATTATAAATTCGTAGGACTTTCCCACAACACCCTGCGCGGCGCGGCGGGCGGCGCGGTACTCCTTGCTGAGTTGTTGGCGGCGAAGGGATATTTCGATTAATTCGCAAAAAACACACGGCAAAAATTTGAGCATATACTAATTACGGGAGAGTACAGATTATGAAAGGATTTTTTAAGGGCAGCGCAACGGCACTCATCACGCCTTTTGACGAAAATGGTGTAAATTACGACGTTTTAGGCGAGCTGGTAGAACACCAAATTGCAGGCGGTACGGATGCTATCGTATTTTTGGGTACGACGGGCGAGCCGTCGACCATGAGCTTTGCCGAAGAGCACGTTTTGATGGAATACGCCGTCAAAAAGGTAAACGGCAGAGCTAAGGTTATTTTCGGTTGCGGCAGCAACAACACCGCAGACGCAATTATGACCGCGAAAAAGGCGGAAGAATACGGTGCGGACGGTCTGCTTGCCGTTACCCCCTATTATAACAAATGCACGCAGAACGGTTTGGTAGCGTACTATCAAGCGATTTGCGAGGCGGTGTCTATCCCCGTTATCGCCTACAACGTTCCTGGGCGTACAGGCGTGGAAATTCAGCCTGCTACTATGGCGAAAATCGCCGAAATCCCCAACATCGCAGGGATTAAGGACGCGGGCGGTAACATGAGCAAAACGATGGAAACTCTTCGCTTGGTACGTGAAAAATGCGACGTATATTCCGGCGAGGACGCACTGAATTTGCCTATCCTTGCATGCGGCGGCGTAGGTGTAATTTCCGTTTTGTCTAATATCGTACCTGCAAAGGTTAAGGAAATGTGTCAGTTGGTGTTCGACGGCAAAATGTCGGAGGCGATTGCACTCAACGACAAGCTGCTCCCCTTAGCCAACGCTTGCTTTGTAGAGGTTAACCCTATCCCTGTAAAAGAGGCTATGAATCTGCTTGGCTTTAACGCAGGCACACCTCGCGCTCCTTTAACGAAAATCGAAGACCAAAACCGCGACAAGCTGGTTTCTGCAATGAAAAACTTCGGTTTGGAGGTCAAGGCATGAGCGTTAAAATAATCCTTTGCGGCGCGTGCGGAAAAATGGGCGGTAACGTCCTTTCCTTGCTTGAAAACGACCCCGCCGCAAAAGTCGTTTGCGGTGTAGATTTATACCCTCGCGAAATCGGCGTGCCCGTATACACGTCCTTTAACGACGTCAAGGAAGAGGCAGACGTTATTATTGATTTTTCCTCCCCTGTCGGCTTGGTCGAACGCTTGGAATACGCAAAAACGCATCACCTTGGTATTGTGTTAGCCTCGACGGGGTTTAACTCGGACGATTTGAAATTGATAGACGAATATTCCAAATCGGTGGCAATCTTCAAAACGGCAAACCTGTCCTTGGGCATCAACCTGATGCAGGCGCTCATTAAAACGGCGGCAGAAGTTTTGGGCGATAGCTATGACGTGGAAATTATCGAACGTCATCACAACTTGAAAAAGGACGCGCCCAGCGGTACGGCATTAATGTTGGCAGATACCATTAACGCGGCATTCGACGGCAAAAAACGGTACGTGGACGGGCGCAGCGGTATCGTTGGTGCGAGAGAAAAGAGCGAGATCGGTATGCACGCGGTACGTGGCGGTACCATCGTAGGCGAACACGAAGTTATGTTTGCGGGCGAAGATGAAATCATCACGATTTCGCACAGCGCAAGAAGTAAGCGTGTGTTTG